>JAZLFV010000148.1:0-12454 GCA_045615965.1 Acutalibacteraceae bacterium | reverse complement strand
ATACAATTATTTAACCCCTGCGGACTTGTTTCAAAAAGAAATTTCTGCTATAATATCTGCATAATCAATACCTACGAGTTTTCGGCTCCGGGGGGCGCGGTTGAATTTTCAATCCGCCCTTTCAAAACAAAAAATCGGAATATTTTTTAAAATGTTGCCGTAATACTTGCCAAATTCGGAATTTTGTGTTAATATATTATGAATTATTATTATATATAAGTATAGAGTTACATACAACTTATCCACTTGTCCGATTTAAAAGGAGTTTTGTTTATGTCCGATATGCGTCCGATAGGAATTTTTGATTCGGGGTTGGGCGGTCTTACGGTTGCAAAGGAAATATCACGGCTTATGCCAAATGAAGATATTGTTTATTTCGGTGATACAGGTCGTGTACCGTATGGAACAAAGGGTTCCGATACTATTAAAAAATACGCCCGTGAAGATGAATATTTTTTGCTTTCAAAAAATGTTAAAATGATAATTGCTGCCTGCGGAACGGTATCTTCCGTGGCTTTCCCTCCCGAAAAAGAACTTCCCATTCCTTTTTTCGAAGTAATCTCACATTCGGTAAAAGCTGCAGTTGAAGCCACAAAATCCGAAAAAATAGGTGTGCTTGCAACAGCCGCCACCATTAAAAGCCATGCCCACCAAAAGCAGATTTTAAAGATTTTGCCTGATGCCCAAATCACCGAAGTTGCCGGTACACTTTTGGTTCCCATTGTTGAGGAGGGCTTTACAGAGTCCGGCAATCCCATTCTTAAAGAGGCAGTTAAAAAATACGCCGAGCCTTTTATAAACGCAGGTGTTGATACTGTGATTTTAGGCTGCACGCATTTTCCGCTTGTGGCAAAGGCATTAAGCGAATTCTTAGGTGAAAATGTAACACTCATAAATATGGGCATTGCAACCGCACAGGCAGTTAAGAAAAAGCTTTTAAGTGACGGTCTTTTGAATGAAAACGGCGGAGCACATAAGCTTTATGTAAGCGATAAGGGTGCAACTTTTAAGAAAACCGCCTCCATTCTTTTAGGGGAAAACATTGAAGAAAACGATATAGAAACGGTTGATATCACAAAATATGAAAAGGGTTAAAATTTGGATTAAGGGTACGCAAACCGTAAACGGAGATTCGGAAGAAATTGAGCTTATAAGTGACGGTACTCTTCGCCGTGCCGATGGCGGTTTTAAAATATGTTATAGTGACGGTGAGCTTCAGGGCTACAGTCAAAAGGTAAATACCGAACTTTTTGTTTCAAACCAAAACCGTGCAATTTTAAGCAGAACAGGCGCAATAAGCTCAAAGCTTATTATAAAAGAAGGCGAGCGGAATAACTGTTTTTACAATACAGCCGCAGGTGAGCTTGTTATCGGTATTTACGGGGAAAAGGTAAGCTACCGTTTAACCGAAAACGGAGGAACTGTCAGCCTTGCATATACAATAGACCAAAATATGAAGGAAATAAGCAAAAACAAAGTTAACATAACTGTAAAAGAAATATAAAAAAGAGGTTAAAAAATGTCTACGCTTGTTAAAACAGCAAAGGAACAAATCGAAAAAATCATAACAGATGCGGCGCTTAACGCACAGAAAAACGGTGATTTAAAGGAGCCTGAAGCTCTGCCCCCCTTTACGGTAGAGTCGCCTGCAAGCCGTGAACACGGCGATTATGCCGTAAATGCGGCGCTTGTATGGGCAAAGTCTTTCGGAAAAGCTCCGAGGATGATTGCCGAAGCATTGCTTAAAAGTGCCGATTTTTCAGGCAGTTATATTGAAAAGTGCGAAATTGCCGGTCCCGGATTTATAAACTTTTTCTTAAATGACGGATACTACGCCGATATAGTTGCCGACATTGCAGAAAAGGGGAACGCATACGGCAGAAGTGATTACGGTAAGGGCAAGCGAATTTTAGTGGAATTTGTTTCGGCTAATCCCACAGGCCCTATGCACATAGGAAATGCGAGAGGCGGAGCCTTGGGCGATTGCCTTGCGGCGGTTTTGGAAGCGGCAGGATATTATACCGAGCGTGAGTTTTATATAAATGATGCCGGAAATCAAATAAACAAATTTGCACTTTCACTTGACATTCGCTACCGCCAGATTTTCGGTGAAGATATAGAAATGCCGGAGGATTCCTACCACGGCGAGGATATTGTAAATCACGCAAAATCCTTTGCGGAAAAATACGGAGATTCCTATATAGGAAAATCAGAAGAAGAACGCAAAAAAGCACTTGTTGATTTTGCGTTACCGAAGAATATTGAAGGTCTTAAAAACGACCTTTTAAAATACAGAATTGAATATAACACCTGGTTTAAGGAAAGCTCGCTTCACGAAAGCGGAGAAACAAAGCGGATTATTGAGCTTTTAAAGCAAAGCGGATATACCTATGAGCAAGATGACGCTTTATGGTTTAAGGCAACCGAGTTTGGCTGTGATAAGGATTTTGTGCTTGTGCGTGCAAACGGTTTTCCGACCTATGTTGTCCCCGATATTGCATATCACTACAACAAGCTTGAAACAAGAAAGTTTGATAAAGCTATCGATATATTGGGCGCTGACCACCACGGATATGTTCCCCGTCTTAAAGCCGCACTTACGGCATTAGGCGTTGATGCAAGCCGGCTTGATGCCGTGCTTATGCAGATGGTACGGTTAGTGAGAGACGGCGAAGTAATCAAGGCTTCAAAGCGCTCGGGTAAGGCCATCACCCTTGTAACACTTCTTGATGAAGTGCCGATTGATGCGGCGAGGTTTTTCTTTAATCTGCGTGAGCCTAACAGCCACTTTGATTTCGACCTTGACCTTGCGGTAAGTGAATCAAGCAACAATCCCGTTTACTATGTTCAATATGCTTATGCAAGAATTTGCAGTATAATAAGAAACCTATCGGCAGAGGGCATAAATCTGCGTGATTGCAGCCGTGAAGAGCTTATGCTTTTAAATTCGTCAGAGGAGCGTGAGCTTATTGTTCATCTTGCATCCTTTACCGATGAAATCATACAGTCTGCCAAGGCTTACGACCCTGCAAGAATCACCCACTATGTTGCCGAGCTTGCAACTAAATTCCATAAATTTTATGCCGTTTGCAGAGTTAAGGACAGCGACCAATCCCTTATGTATGCAAGGCTCACTCTCTGCCGTGATACCGCAACGGTTATTAAAAATGTGCTGGATATGCTCAAAATCGATGCGCCCGAAAAGATGTAAGACAGGAAGTGAAATTTTATGAAGATTGATAATAGAAATCTCACAATGCTCACCGACCTTTATGAGCTTACTATGGCAAACGGTATATTTGAGAGCGAAAGCCGTAATACAACAACATATTTTGATATGTTTTTCCGCCGTATTCCGGATGACGGAGGCTTTGCCATTATGGCAGGCATTGAACAATTAATCGAATATTTAAATAATCTTCATTTTGATGATGACGATATAGAATATCTTGAGAGTCTTAATCTGTTTTCAGATGGGTTTATAGACTATCTGCGTGATTTTCAGTTTTCCTGCGATGTTTGGGCGGTACCGGAGGGTACACCGATATTTCCGCAAGAGCCGATTGTTACCGTGAAAGGTCCTGCCATGCAGGCTATGATGGTTGAAACAATGATACTTTTAACCGTCAACCATCAGTCCCTTATAGCAACAAAAGCCAACCGTATTGTAGCGGCGGCACAAGGCAGACCCGTTATGGAATTCGGTGCGAGGCGTGCTCAGAGTGTACACCGCCCCTACTACGGCGCCCGTGCCGCAATAATAGGCGGATGTGTGGGAACATCGGATGTAAAAACCGCCAAGGACTACGGCGTTGTTGCATCCGGTACTATGGCGCACAGCTGGGTACAGCTCTTTCCGGATGAGTATTCCGCATTTAAGGCTTATGCCGAAAGATATCCCGATAACTGTCTTTTACTTGTGGATACATATAATGTTATCCATTCGGGCATTCCGAACGCAATAAAGGTTTTTGATGAGGTTTTAAAACCGCTCGGAAAACGCCCCAAGGGCATACGCATTGACAACGGTGATATAACCTATCTTTCCAAAAAAGCAAGAAAGCTTCTTGACGATGCAGGTTACAGCGACTGTAAAATCTGTGTTTCAAATTCACTTGACGAATACCTTATAAGAGATATGATTTTTCAGGGCGCAATGGTGGATAGCTACGGTGTCGGCGAGCGCCTGATTACCGCTTCGAGCGAGGCGGTTTTCGGCGGTGTTTATAAGCTCGCCGCAACCGAGAAGAACGGTATTGTTACCCCTAAAATCAAAATAAGCGAAAACACCGCAAAAATTACACTTCCGGGCATTAAAATTCCGTGGCGGCTTTTTGACCGAAAAACAGGAAAGGCGATAGCCGATGTTATTACATTAAACAATGAAAAAATAGATGAATCGGAGCCATACGAAATTTTCGACCCGACATATACCTGGAAGCGCAAAACAGTTACCGATTTTGTTGCCAAAAAGCTTCAGGTAAAACTCTTTGAAAACGGCAAGCAGGTTTATTTTTCTCCTAAATTGAGCGAAATTTCAAAATACCGTGCTGAATGTGTCGATTCGCTGTGGGATGAAGTAAAGCGCTTTGAAAAGCCGCACAGTTACTATGTTGACCTTTCGGAAAACTTATGGAATCTTCGCAACAATCTGTTAAATGACTTATCTTATAAGGGAGAAAATATATGAAAAAATTTCTATGTATTGCACTTTGCATAACCTTGGCTTCAATATGCCTTACCTCTTGCAAAAAGGATAATAAAAATTCTGTTAAAGGTTTGGTTGATATCGCTTCTTTTGCAAAAAAAGGTCAAATAGATACCTGCAAATACAAAATCGGCGACAATGCTGATGATGTTGTTTCCGCTCTTAAAGAGAAAGCAAATGCCGCCCAAGACGAAGCTGATTCCATTTGCGAGGTCTACGAAGGTAACGAGTATACAACAATCGTAACATCAAATGTTAATTATTATTACAATAACGATGATAAAGAAAAGGGTATATCTTGTATCGCCTGCCTTAAAAAAGCATTCGGATTTGAGCTTGGTACGGATTTAAAAACGATTAAAGAGGCTGAGGAAAACTTCAAGCTCAGCGGTACTGAACGCAGTCTTACCGAAAAAGAAGCCAAGATGCTTAATGCCTATTATAATTCAACCGCACTTGAATACGACTTCAGCAAATGCCGTATTATATTTATCTTTGAAAACAACTGCCTTATGGCAACATTAATTTCTGAAAAATAAAGGACTATTTCTATGACACAGATTTCTGATATAAATTTACTTGATTCTCTGCCGGTTTTACCGCTTAGGGGCGTAGTTGCATTCCCGATGATGAATGTTACCGTTGATATAGGCAGAACAAAATCCATTAAAGCAATAAACTATGCCGCACGCACCGAAACTCCGATTTTTTGCGTTACCCAAAAGGATATTTTTACAGATGTACCTAAATCGGGTGACCTTTATAAAATCGGATGTATTTGCCGTGTAACCCAGATTTTAAAGATGGGTGATGAAGTTCGTGTTATGCTTCAAGGTCTTCGCCGTGCAAAGCATTGCTCTTTCTTCGATAATGGAAACTACTATGTTTCGAGGGTTGAAGAATTGCCGGAAACAGAGCTTAACAACCGACAGGTTTATCTTGAAACCCTTTCAAGGCGTCTTAAAAACACATTTTTAAGCTACGCCGAGGTTGCTCACGGACTTCCCTCGGATATTGTAAAAACCGTTTCGGTAAACGGTAATCTTTCATATGTATCCGATTATATCGCCTTTAACATAAATGCTCCGTTTGACGATAAACAATTTGTGCTTGAACAGCTTTCGGTTAAAAACCGTGTGAAAACGGTTATAGAGCTTTTAAATAAAGAGCGGGAAATTTGCAAAATTGATAACAAGATTGCCGAAAGCACAAGAAGAAGCATTGACGAAAATCAAAAAGAATACTATCTTAAAGAGCAGATGCGAATTATAGGTGATGAGCTTTACGGTGATGAAGGCTTAAACGAAATTGATAATTATTTTGAAGCAACCGAAAAGCTTAACGCATCCGAAGATGTTAAGAAAAAAATCAAATCCGAAATAACAAAGCTTTCGAAAATGCCCCACGGCTCGCAGGAGGCTGTTGTTTCAAGGTCATTTATAGACCTTTGCCTTGATTTGCCGTGGAATAACTTTACAAAAACAAATATAAATATCAAAAATGCAGAAAAGATATTAAACCGTGATTTTTACGGTATGCAAAAGGTTAAAGACCGTATCACCGAATTACTTTCAGTTTATGTGCTTAATCCTGATATCAAAGGTCAGATTATCTGCCTTGTAGGGCCTCCCGGAGTCGGAAAAACCTCAATAGGTAAAACCGTTGCCGAATGTATGGGCAGAAAATTCGAGCGCATATCATTAGGCGGTATGCACGATGAAGCTGAAATAAGAGGTCACAGAAAGACTTATATCGGCTCTATGCCCGGCAGAATAATAAATGCAATAAAGCAATCAGGCACATCTAATCCGCTTATTTTGCTTGATGAAATTGATAAATTAAACAGCGATTATAAAGGTGACCCCGCTTCGGCGTTGCTTGAGGTTTTAGACCCCGAACAAAACTGCAAATTCTGTGATAACTTTCTTGAAATACCGTATGACCTCTCCTCTGCCGTATTTATAACCACCGCAAATTCAACCGATACTATCCCCGAACCTTTGCTCGACCGTATGGAGGTAATCGAGCTTGAAGGCTACACAAGAGAAGAAAAATTCCAAATCGCAAAAAAGCATCTTCTTAAAAAGGAACTTAAGCGCCATGCACTAAACTCCAAAGCCTGCCGTATTACTGATGGCGCATTATACGCAATAATTGATTTTTACACCCGTGAGGCAGGAGTCAGAAAGCTTGAACGCACAATAGCTTCGGTGCTCGGAAAAATTGCAAAGAAGATTGCAAGCGGCGAAGGAAACAGCTTTACCGTTAAAGAAAATGACCTTTTATCCCTTTTGGGCAAGCATAAGTACAAGCCCGAATTAATACTCGAAAATGACGAAATAGGCATTATAAACGGTCTTGCGTGGACACGTGTGGGCGGCGAAATAATGCAGCTCGAGGTTGCTGTTTTAGAAGGCACGGGCAAGGTTGAGCTTACGGGAAATTTAGGCTCGGTTATGAAAGAATCGGCAGCCGCCGCAATTACTTATGTACGGGCAAACGCCGATAGATATAACATAAACCCAGATTTTTATAAATCCAAGGATATTCATATTCACGCCACCGAATCAGCCGTTCCGAAGGACGGACCTTCTGCCGGTGTTACAATTACAACCGCTCTCGTTTCGGCACTTACCGGATATCCGGTTCGCCGTGACATCGCTTTAACGGGCGAGGTTACAATCCGTGGCAGAGTTCTGCCGATAGGCGGTCTTAGGGAAAAAGCAATGGCGGCATACACAGGCGGAGTCAAAACCGTATTTATACCGAAAGAAAACATTCCGGATATTGACGATGTTGATGAAACCGTGCGTGAAAACATTAAATTTATTCCTGCTTCAAGGGTCGAGGAAATCATAGATTCCTGCCTTGTTACACCAAAAAGCATCTGTACCGAAAGGATATAAGCCTATGAATACATCAAATGCGGTGTTTGAAGCCGCTTACGGCACGGCAGAACAGTTGCCGCCGTCAAGTCTTCCTGAATACTGCTTTTCAGGGCGCTCAAATGTCGGTAAATCTTCTCTTATAAACAAACTTTTAAACCGAAAATCAATAGCAAGAGTAAGCTCCACCCCCGGAAAGACCATAACCGTAAACTTTTACAAGGTTGACGGTATAAGACTTGTAGATTTGCCGGGCTACGGATATGCCAAGGTCAGCGACTCTGAAAAGGAGCGTTGGGCAGAGCTTATGGAAAGCTATTTTAATTCCGGCCGCAACATAAAGCTTGTTTTTGAGCTTATTGATATGCGGCATAATCCTGCCGAATTCGATATTTCAATGCTTTCGTTTTTAAAAGAAGCCGGTATACCCTATGTGATAGTACTTACAAAATGCGATAAGCTTAATAAAACTGAGTTTTCAAACAGCCTTAAAGCGATAGGTGAATGTTTGGGTGATTTGATAAAAAATGTTCCCGTTATCCCCTTTTCTGCGCTTAAGGGTACAGGAAAAGATGAGCTTTCGGAGTTAATAATATAATTTTTAAGGAATTTTTTAATGAAAAAAATAACCTCACTCAGCATGGCGGTTATATGCTTGATTCTTGTCGGTTGCGGTAACAAAAATCATACCAAATCAACAAGATTTTTGCTTGATACGGTTGTAACACTTGAAGCCGACTGTGATGCTAAAACCTTAAACGGTGCTTTCGGGCTTTGCGAAAAATACGAAAAGCTTTTAAGCAAAACCGTAAAGACAAGCGATGTTGCAAAGCTTAACCGTGCAAATAATTTTATTAAAGTATCGAATGATACAAAAAAAATAATAAGCCGTTCCCTTTACTATTCGGGTGTTTCGGGCGGTGCTTTTGATATAACAATATGCCCCGTAAGTGATTTATGGGATTTTGAAGGCACATCGCTGCCCGACCGCAACGAAATAGCAGAAGCTTTGAAAAATGTTGATTACGAAAGCGTGGAAATCAATGGAAACCGTGTATTTCTGCACGGTGCAAAAATTGATTTAGGCGGTATTGCAAAAGGCTATATTGCCGATAGACTAACTGATTATTTCAAGGAAAACAATGTAAAAAGCGGAATAATAAATTTAGGCGGAAATGTTACGGTATTCGGTGATGAAGAAAAAGCCGTAGGAATACAAAAGCCGTTTTGCGATAATGAAATTTCTGCCAAAATTAAGGTTAAAAACAAGTCGGTTGTAACTTCAGGCACATATCAAAGATATATAAAAAAAGACGGTAAAATTTACCATCATATTTTAGATGTTAAAACAGGATATGCCGCCGAAACCGACCTTGATTCCGCAACAGTAATCGGAGAAAGCTCTTTTGACCTTGATGCTCTTTCAACCATCTGCATTTTAAAGGGCAGTAAAGAAGCCAAAAAGCTTATTGAAGAAATAAAAAATACCGAAGCTGTGTTTATCCATAAAAACGGAAACATAACATACACTTCGGGCCTTAAATACAAAAACAATACTTTTTATTTGTGAGGAAATTATCATGGGACTTTTAAGAACTATTTTCGGAAATTACAGCGAAAAGGAAATCAAAAGAATAAAGCCTATACTGGAACGCACCTTGGCGCTCGAAGAGGAATATAAAGCTCTTTCAGACGAAAGCTTAAGAGCTAAAACAGATGAATTCAAGAAGCGTCTTTCAGACGGCGAAACGCTTGACGATATTTTGCCGGAAGCCTTCGCCGCCTGCAGAGAAGCAGGTGACAGAGTGCTCGGTATGCGCCACTTCCCCGTTCAGATTTTGGGCGGCATAGTGCTTCATCAAGGTCGAATAAGCGAAATGAAAACCGGTGAAGGTAAAACACTTGTTGCCACACTTCCGGCATACCTAAATGCCCTTTCGGGCAAGGGTGTTCACATAGTTACCGTAAATGATTATCTTGCAAAGCGTGACTCTGAATGGATGGGCAAGCTTTATCGGTTTATGGGTCTTTCGGTTGGTCTTATAATTCACGGTATGGATAAGGACGATAAGCGTGAAGCATATAAAGCCGATATAACCTACTGCACAAACAATGAATTGGGCTTTGACTACCTCCGTGACAATATGGTTATTTATAAAGAGGATAAGGTTCAGCGAGGTCACAATTTTGCCATCGTTGACGAGGTTGACTCTATTCTCATTGATGAAGCCAGAACTCCGCTTATTATTTCGGGTCAGGGCAAGACCGCAACCGACCTTTACGCCCGTGCAAACTCTCTTGCGCTTTCACTTAAAATGGTAAAGGTTAAGGAAATGGACGATAAAGCAACAGACGAAGATGTTAACTATGACGGCGACTATGTTGTTGACGAAAAGGCAAGAACGGCCACCCTTACCCCATCGGGTGTTAAAAAAGCCGAGGACTTTTTCGGTATAGAAAATCTTAACGACAGCGAGAATATTGAAATTGCTCACCACATAACTCAGGCAATACGTGCGCACGGCATTATGAAGCGTGATGTTGACTATGTTATTAAAGACGGCGAGGTTATAATCGTTGACGAATTTACAGGCCGTCTTATGTTCGGCAGACGCTATAACGAAGGTCTTCATCAGGCTATTGAAGCCAAAGAGGGTGTTAAGGTTGCAAGCGAATCCAAAACTCTTGCTACCATAACCTTCCAAAACTTCTTCCGTCTTTATGGCAAGCTTTCGGGTATGACTGGTACTGCTATGACAGAAGAAGCAGAATTTCAGGAAATTTACAAGCTTGATGTTATCGAAATTCCTACAAATAAGCCGCTTGCAAGAATTGACGAAAATGATGCCATCTACAAAACCGAGCTTGGAAAATTCAAAGCGGTTATTGAAAAGATTATCGAATGTAATAAAAAAGGTCAACCTGTGCTTGTGGGTACGGTAACAATCGAAAAATCGGAATTGCTTTCAAATATGCTTAAAAAAGTCGGCGTAAAGCACAATGTACTAAACGCAAAGCACCATGAAAAGGAAGCCGAAATAATCGCTCAGGCTGGTAAACCCTATGCCGTAACCATCGCCACCAATATGGCAGGCCGTGGTACGGATATTATGTTAGGCGGTAATGCAGAGTATCTTGCAAAGGCGGCGTTAAAGCACGATGGATTAAGTGAAGAAATGATACTCGAAGCTACGGGATTCGGCGAAACAGATGATGCCGATATACTCGCCGCCCGTGAAAGCTTTAAAAAGTATTACGATAAATTCAAGGCGGATATAGCACCGGATGCCGAATTTGTTAAGAATGCAGGCGGTCTTTGCATAGTAGGTACAGAACGCCACGATTCAAGACGAATAGATAATCAGCTTCGTGGCCGTTCCGGACGTCAGGGAGACCCCGGTATCACAAAGTTCTATATTTCTCTCGAAGATGACCTTATGCGTCTTTACGGCGGAGAAAGAATTTCCGGCATTATGGATACATTGAGGGTAGATGAAAATCAGCCGCTTGAAGCCAATATGCTTTCAAGAACAATTGAAAGTGCACAAAAGCGCAAGGAAGGTATGAACTTTGCCGCACGCAAAAATGTTCTTCAGTATGACGATGTTATGAACAAACAGCGTGAGCTTATCTATGAGCAGCGTGATAAGGTACTTTACGGCGAGGATATTAAGGATACAATCCTCGGTATGATTGACGGTACTATTGATTCCTACACCAAAATTTACCTTGCCGATGAGGTTGTACACGATAACTGGGATTTAAAAGGCTTAAAGGAGTTTTTCGGCGGTTGGATTCCCGAAGCTTCCGATATAAGCTTTACGGTTGATGAGCTTGCCGAAACAAGTGCAGAGGATGTTGCCGAAACACTTAAAGAATCCGCACATAAGCTATATGAAGAACGTGAAGCGGAATTCGGAAGCGAGATTATGCGCCAGATAGAGCGTGCTATGCTGCTTCGCTCGGTTGATACAAACTGGATGGACCACATAGACAATATGGATGACCTGCGTGACGGTATCGGACTCCGTGCATTCGGTCAGCACGACCCGGTTGTTGAATACAGAAACGAAAGCTATGATATGTTCTCTGCTATGACCGACTGCATCAAAGAACAGACCGCAAAGCTTGTTTTAACCGTTCGTGTACGCAAGAATGAAGAGGTTAAGCGTGAAAAAGTTGCCGAAGAAACCGGCACAGGCGATAAACCTCAAACCGTAAGAGGTAAAGGCGTTGTAAGCAAAAATGCATTATGTCCCTGCGGAAGCGGTAAAAAATACAAGCGTTGTTGCGGCAAGGATATAGACTGATAGTATATTAAAATTCAAAAACACCTTGAAGTTTTATTCTTTCAGGGTGTTTTTGCTTAGACTACTAAATAGCACAAATAAATGATGTCGCCGCTTTGCGGCTAATGATGTTTCGGTGTTGCCGAAATGATGTTGTTCGTCAGCGAGCAATGATGCGATTAGACTACAAAATAGTACAATTATATTTTAGTGAAATATTTGCCTTGTGGCAAATGTGAAATAATTTCTACCGAAATTGTGAAATATCCGGTTTTCAACCGAATATGAAATAAAATTCGTTCTTCATATGCCATAGGCATATTTCATATAGCGTAGCGATATTTCGATAAGGTACAATAAATTGCGCAAATTCAAAAAAGGAAGAGACATAGTTTGCAGACTCTGGTAGAATGAAGTTACCACACAAACATTCTGAAAGGAGAAAGCAAACTATGTCCGAAAAGATTGTACAACTAAACGAGGAAGTAATCAAGGGGCAACTGAAAGAACTTGTGCGTGGCAGTGTTGGAGAGACGCTGAACGAACTGCTGGAAAAGGAAGCAGAGTCTCTT
>JAZLFV010000147.1:0-6202 GCA_045615965.1 Acutalibacteraceae bacterium | reverse complement strand
CATGCAGGATGGAAACAGTATGTATTTAGGTGACGGCATTTGCATAATACCGCAAGAGGTAATCAAAGCTCCGTCATTTTTGGTTTCGGTTTACGGTGTTAAGGAAAACACTTTGATTACCGCATCAAGTGAATCGGTATATATTGAGCAAAGCGGTTATTCTGAGGATATACCTTCAGACCCTACCCCCTCGCTTTGGAATCAAATGCTCGAAATATCCCAAAACACTTTAAATGTAGCAAACTCTGTCAGAAGCGATGCCGACAGCGGCGCATTTGACGGCGAAAAGGGCGACAAAGGAGACAAAGGCGACAAGGGTGATAAAGGCGATAAGGGTGATAAAGGAGACAAAGGCGACACCGGTACAACCGACTATTCCGATTTAACAAATAAACCGCAAATAAACGGCGTAACCATTTCGGGCAACAAGTCATCAAGCGACTTGAATATGTATACGAAAACAGAGGTCGATAACCTTATACCCACAAAAACAAGTGACCTTACAAATGACAGCGGATTCGGTACATACACCAAACCTCAAAACGGTATTCCCAAATCCGACCTTGCAAGTGCTGTACAGACAAGCCTAAACAAAGCAGACAGCGCTTTGCAAGAGCATCAGTCTTTAGACGGATATGCAACAGAAGAATATGTCGATGATGAAGTGAGCAGTAAATATACATATCCGAGCGGCGGCATACCGGCTGACGACCTTACTCTTGACTTGCATATGAAAATCAATGATTCTTATGCCTATGACAGCAAACCGTTTGAAGTTATAACTATCGGCGAAGAAGCAGACGGTTCTCTAACGCTTGGTGAGGATTTAACAACTGATTTGACAATACGTTCTGACATAAACGGCGTTGCCTTTTATTTCAAGAAAATATTGATATCAATTATAACGCCTGCTAATCCGGGATCGGAAGACATTATAACGAAAGAATTTTTTGTATATACCAATGATAATATCGGAATCAAAACACCCACTATAAGTCATAGCTCCGGCTATAGCCAAAGATTTACAGGATTATTTGAAATCAGAAACGGCAGAGTTTTTACAGACGGAACATATACAACCGGTGCGGCATCAAATCCCGCAGGAGCGATTTATAAAAATTCCTATGCTGTAGGCAATCAAGAAAGAAACTATTTAACTATGATTAAAATACCTGCCGCAGTATCTAATAGAAATTTACCGAAGGGTACAAACATAAAAATTCTTGCGGTGAAAGGTGAGGGAATATCATGAAAATAAGCGAACTGATAAACGGTAAAGTTATAACAAGAGATATGACATCAGAAGAGCAAAAAGCATATATTAACGAAACATCCGATGATACTCTTATTTGCACAGAGCTTGACCGCATTGAAGCGCAGCTAATGTTTACTGCTTTAATGACCGATACTTTATTGGAGGTACACTAATATGCTTGAAAAAGTAAAAAGATTTTTTGATTTGGGGCTTTATGACAGAACTGAAGTTTTAAAATTTGCCGAAAAAGGTATTATAACCGAAAAAGAATGTTTGGAAATTTTAAAGGGAAATAATGATGCTCAACGAAACGGTTAAATGGCTTGTCCCATTTGTTTGCGGCGGTATAGTCACCCTTTTCGGTACGCTTTTAAGGAAGAACAAAGCTTTAAAGGACGGGCTTCAATGCCTTTTAAGGGCTGAAATTATACGAAGCTTTGATAAATACACCGAAAGAAAATATATACCTATTTATGCCAAAGAGTCTCTCGAAAAAGCGTATAAAGCATATCATAAATTAGGGGGCAACGATGTTGCCACCGAGCTTTACGGTCAGTTGATTGCATTACCGACCGAACGAAAGGAGTAAAAAATGTTTAAAATAGCACTTAATGCAGGTCATGGGCTTAATACTGCAGGTAAAAGATGTTTAAAATCTATTGATAAAAATGAAACAAGAGAATGGTCATTAAATTCCCGTATTTGCAATAAGATAGAAGAAAAATTAAAGGCTTATTCGGGATATGAGCTTATCCGTCTTGACGATACAACAGGTCAATCAGATGTTGCCTTAAAAAAGCGCACAGATAAGGCAAACAGCTTTGATGCCGACTTTTATCTTGCAATTCACCATAACGCCGGAATTAACGGAAAATCGGGCGGCGGAGTTATTGCGATAGTATACAAATCAATCGCAGACGGTTCGGTTACAAATGAATGGCAAAAGGCATTTTACAACCGTATCATCGAAAAAACCGGACTTAAAGGCAACCGTTCTGTTCCTCTTCAAAAGCAGGATTTACACGAAGTAAGAGAATCTAAAATGCCTGCCGTTTTACTTGAATGCGGATTTATGGACAGCACCGTTGACACTCCCATTATTTTAAGTGAGGATTATGCCGAAAAGGTTGCAACCGCCTGCACCGAGGTATTGGCAGAAAAAGGAAAGCTTACAAAAAAATCCGTTTCCACCCCTGAGCAAAATCAAAATGCCGGCAATAACGCACCGGCAACTGCAAAAAAATCGGTTGAAGAATTGGCACGGGAAGTAATAAGAGGTCTTTGGGGCAATGGGGCTGAAAGAAAACAGCGTCTTGCAGCCGCAGGATACAAATATTCAGATGTCCAAAAAAGAGTAAACGAAATTCTTAAATAGGAGTGATTTTGTGAAAATCAAATCTAAAGAATGGCTTAAAGCGGCGCTTGTGCGTGCGGTTAAAACCGTATCACAGACCGCTATTGCAACTATCGGCACATCAGCAATGATTTGTGAAATAAATTGGAAGGTTGTGCTGAGCGCATCCTTTGTTTCCGGAATTTTATCCTTGCTGACATCTCTTTCAGGATTGCCTGAAGTAGCAAATACTTCTGATAAAGCCGAAGAAGCCTAAAAAGCCAAATTGATAAAATGCCCGATGAAATCAATAGACTTCATCGGGTTCTATTTTATGTAAATTCCGTATAAATTTGTTTTTCGGAAAATGCAGGAGAATAATAAAAGCTTTCCATTCTTTCACCGTTATAAAAGTAATTAAGCGGCGGTCTTTTGGCATCTTCAAAAACATCAATTATAACAAGCTTTACCTTCATTTTTTCGGGAATTATATTCTTTATATATACACTTGCACTTTGCCCGACTTTTATATTGCTTTTAAGTTCGGCAAGACCTGCAAGATTAGGAGCAAGCTCTACAAAAACGCCGTATTCTTCTATGCTTCTTATGATTCCCGAAACAGTTTGACCAACATTAAATGAAGCTATATTTTCTTCCCATGTTCCCAAAAGTTCCTTATGCGAAAGCGTTATTCTGCCGTTTTCGTCAATTTTGCTTACTATCGCTTTAATGCTCTGACCCACAAAAAATCTATCCTCGGGATGCGAAATCCTTGAAACCGAAATAAGGTCTATTGGCAGAAGCGCTATATTTCCGCAACCGATATCACAAAATGCACCGAAGCTTTCAAGATGAGTTACCTTTGCGCTGATTATATCGCCTGCCGTTAAATGCTTTATCATATTTTCATAGCACAATTCCTGTGCATTTTTTCTTGAAAGCAAAGCGTAAGCCATACCGTTTTTATCGGTTAAAACATCCGTTACCGTAAAACATACCGTTCTACCGACACGGGAAATAAGTGCTATATCTCTTGTTTTCCCCTCTTTTATTCCTATCGCACCTTCATCGTGCGGAATAATCCCCTTTATTCCTCCCAAATCCACCGTCATATTACGCTCGCTGTCACACATTATTACCCTTGATTCAAGTATCGTGTTTTCTTCTCTTGCTCTCAAAAGCATCGAAAGATTCATTAAGTTGCTACTGCTTGCCTGAAAGTCTTTTTTTAAACCCTCCGGATAATATTCGTTCATTTTTATCGCCTTCCTTTTATTAAAAATTATGAAAGCATTTAAAAATTTAGAACAGAAAAGCGGCTTGAATTTCTTCAAACCGCTTTAAGTATTTAATAATTTGATTAAACAACTCGACTGAAATTATTTAATAACTATGTTACCTGTTTGAACATCGGGGTTAACAAACTGTTCGTTTATATTGGCATACTCAGATTCACTTTGGTTAACCGTTACTTTGTATGTTCCTGTCTTTGTTCCTTTTTTCGGAACAAGCACAAGATTTGCCGCTACTCCTGAGCCTTTAACATCTGAATTATCATCGGCGTATACAACAATATAAGCTTTGCCGTCCGCAAAATTGCCGGCTACACTTCCAAACATAGTGCCTTTTGTTGCATCCGCATAATCAAAATGCTCGGTATCGAATTCCACACATATTTTTGCGGCACACATACCGTCATTGTTATTAACATAAATCGGCACGGAAATGCTTTTAGTGCCTTTTTTCACTTTAACATCTGCAACACCATCGGAATTATCGTCTGTGTCTTTTTCGTCTGCGGTTTCGGTGCTTTTTGAATTGGATGAATCTTTATCTTCACTCTTTGTTTTTTTCTTTTTTACATCATTCTGTGATGAAGTTACCGAGCTATTATCCTTTTTATCACCTTTAGTAAGGTTTAAATCTATCTTGCCGGACACCGAAAAAATGATTAAAACCGCCGCAACTAAAACGGCTACACCTGCTATTATTCCTGCAATTAATTTTTTATCCATACTTCTCTCTCCTTAAAAATTATATTCTCCGTTTTTGATTTTTTCGTTCAATGCTTTTTTAACATCATCTTTGTCTTCCCTGTATGTAACGCCATACCACTTTTCTTCGGCAACCAATACATCAACAGATTTTGTGCCGCTTTCCATAAGTGATGAAACGATAAACGGAAGATAAAACTCTGCCTTTGGACTATCGATTTTTTCTTTTAAAAACTTTTCTAAAAGAGATTGCGCATAACCGAATAAATCGGGTGTGAAGCCCCACATATTCATAGAAACTACTGTATCGGGAGCAAGCGGAACCCAAGTTTCGCCGTCTTCGGTATATTTGCAATCAACAATCTTGGTGCGTTCTGTAACACTTATAAGCTTTCCGTTTTCTATTTCGCAAATACCTCTTGAAACAGAGCCGTTTTCGGTTAAAGTATTTGCCAATCTGAAGCCTACCATACAGTAATTTCCGTTTTGCTCTTTTAACTTGTTGTAAATCTGCGAATATGCCTCAAAGCCGTAATAATCATCGGCATTTATTACCGCAAAAGGTGTTTTAACAATATCCTTACAGCAATAAATTGCGTGCCCCGTTCCCCACGGTTTTTCCCTTGATTCGGGACATATAAATCCATCCGGCAGCATATCCGTTTCCTGAAAAGCATACTCGGTATCTATTATCTTTTCTATTCGCTTGCCTACTGTTTCCTTAAATTCTTTTTCTATTGCGTGCTTTATAATGAAAACAACCTTATTGAAGCCCGCTTTTTTGGCATCGTGAATAGAAAAATCAAGTAATGCTTCTCCGCCGGGACCCATCGGCTCAATTTGTTTAAGCCCGCCAAAGCGACTGCCCATCCCTGCTGCCATAACAACAAGTGTAGCATCAAATGCCATTTTTATCATCCTCACTATTAACAATAATACTTGATTTTTTTATTTTACTGTTAGCGCTTGAATCAAAGCCTTCGGTGCTTTCCTTCATAAAAAGCACCTTAACAGTTAAAATCATAAGCTTTAAATCCTTAAGAAGCGAATATGTTTCAATATATGTTAAATCCATATTCAGTTTATCTTCGGCTGAAGTATTATACTTTCCGTAAAGCTGGGCATAACCTGTAAGCCCTGCCTTTACCCTATGCCTTAAATCAAACTCCGGATGCAGACTCGTATATTCGTAAACATTCTCTATACGTTCGGGACGAGGACCTACAACCGACATATCGCCCTTTAAAATATTAATAAGCTGCGGCAGCTCATCAACACGGCAGGCTCTGATGACCTTTCCTACCTTTGTTATTCTCTCGTCGTCATTTTCGGCTTTTCTTGCGCCGTCTTTATCGGCATCTTCAATCATAGAGCGGAATTTTAAAATATTAAATATCTTACCGCCCTTTGTAACACGGTTTTGGCGAAAAAACACCTTTCCGCCGTCATTAAGCTTAATTGCAATCGCACAAACAAGCATTATGGGGCTGGTTATAATAAGCCCCAACGCCGAAATTATTACATCAAAAAATCTTTTTATTACTCTCTGCTCAGCCGTCAGACCTCTGTTTCGGCTCATAATAACCGGCGTATCACCGATTTGGATTTCATACCCGTTAT
>JAZLFV010000146.1:0-2398 GCA_045615965.1 Acutalibacteraceae bacterium | reverse complement strand
TCTTTTTTAAGCTCATCTGTACCTTCAACGCCCGGAGCCAAAACTATACTTGCTTTAACTATCTGTCCTCTGATTTCATCGGGAGCCGCCGAAACACCGCATTCAACAACATACGGAAGCTCCATAATAACACTTTCAATTTCAAACGGCCCTATGCGGTAGCCGGAGGATTTTATAATATCGTCTACTCTGCCGACATACCAAAAATAGCCGTCTTCATCACGCCAAGCAGTATCGCCTGTATGATACATATTACCTCTGCGGCATTCTTTTGTTTTTTCTTCCTCTTTATAGTACTCCTTAAATAAACCTACCGGGTCGCCATCTTCAAGATGAATAACAATTTCGCCCGTTTCACCTGCGGCAACGGGATTGCCATCGGCATCAACAATATCAACTTTATATTGCGGCGATGCTTTGCCCATTGAACCGATTTTTATATCTGTTCCGAATAAATTTGCAACCGTAAGAGTAGTTTCGGTTTGACCAAAGCCCTCGCAAATGCAAAGTCCGGTCGCTTCTTCAAATTTTCGTGCTACTTCCGGATTTAAAGCCTCGCCTGCGCTTGTCATATGTTTTACAGAGGATAAATCATACTTTGATAGGTCACTTCTTATCATCATACGAAGCATTGTAGGAGGTGCGCAGAAGGTTGTAATACCGTATTTCGCAAACATCGGCAGAATATCATCGGCATTGAATTTCTCAAAATCATAAACAAATACCGCACCCTCGCAGAGCCATTGACCGTAAAGCTTGCCCCAAAGCGATTTGCCCCAGCCGGTATCGGAAATAGTAAAATGAAGACCGTCACTTTGGCAGCAATGCCAATACTTTGCCGTAACAAAATGTCCTAAGGCATAAGTATGCTTATGCTCTACCATTTTAGGCTCACCGGTTGTACCCGATGAAAAGAACATTAAAGCGGCATCATCACCGCCCGAACAGTCTTCGGGGCGTTTAAAGTGGCTTGAATATACCTTATATTCAGAATCGAAATCGTGCCAATTTTCCTTGCTTCCGCCAACAAGTATTCGGTTTACAACCTGCGGACATTCGGCTATTGCGGAATCAATAATATCGGAAATTTCACCGCTTGCAGATGCCACAACAGATGTAATGTTTGCAGAGTCAAATCTGTAAACATAATCGTTTTTCTTTAGCAAATAGGTTGCCGGAATGGCAATGGCGCCGATTTTATGTAGTGCAATCATTGCAATCCAGAACTGATAGTGGCGTTTTAAAACAAGCATTACCTTATCGCCTTTTTTGATGCCTAAGGTTTTGAAGTAATTAACGCATCTGTTTGATTCCTTCATTATATTATCAAAGGTGAATTTTCTGTCGTTTTTATCGTTATCCACATAAACCATAGCGGTTTTATCGGGATATTTTTTCGCTATTTCATCCACAATATCAAAACCGAAATTGAATTTTTCGGTGTTTTTGAATTCTATAGATGAAAGCGCACCGTTTTCATCCTCTTTGACATCAACAAATTTTTCACAGATAAGCTTTGTGGCAGGTCTTGCTTTAACAATAGAATTTCTTATAACCGATTCCTTTGTATCATCACCGGCAAGGACAACCGCACAGAAAACACATTCTTTTCCGTCAACAGCAATCATTCCGTGAGGTGTTGAAGAATTATAGAAAATACTGTCGCCCTCGTGGAGAATTTCTTTATTTATGCCAACCTGAACAAGCAATGAGCCTGAAATAACCAAATCAAATTCCTGACCGCTATGCTTTGTAAGATGAATAGGCTTATTCTGTAAAGACTCATCATAATCGTATTTAACCCAATAAGGTTCTGCAAGTTTATTTCGGAATTCAGGTGCTAAGTTTGAAATGGAAATACCGTCTTCAACAGCGGTTTGCTGACCTTTTCCCTTTCTTGTTACGGTATAGGAAGAAAGGTGAGCCGAGCGCCCCTCCAAAAGCTCGGTAAGCTGAATACCGAAAACCTTTGCACACTTATAAATGAATGTAAACGGGAAATCACGCTCGCAATTTTCATATGACAAATATTCCTCTACCGTTACTTCGGTTTTTTCAGCCATAACATCAACTGAATATCCGAAAATTTCCCTCATTTCACGAATACGAAAAGCTATTTCCTTTAACTGTGAAGATGATGTTTGTTCTGCCATTTTGCTACCTCCAAAATGAAAAAATACCCGCCTCAAGACTTATACTTGAGACGAGTATGAAAACTACCCGTGGTACCACTCAATTTGCATAAAAAATATGCCACTCAGGTTCTGACAAACCTTATGCCTTTACGCAGCAATCACGAAAAGAGCTAATAATAAAGTTCACTCTTTCAGCTCGGAAGGGATAGGAGCTTGAATATCTATGTTATCGGGATTACACCGTCCCCCGATTCTCTGAAAAC
>JAZLFV010000145.1:0-2391 GCA_045615965.1 Acutalibacteraceae bacterium | reverse complement strand
TATTCGGTTTTCGTCCATAAAATATGTGGGTGTACCGTAATTCTGCGCAAGCTCCATAGTATCAAGCCCTGCAAATTCAAGATGCCCTTTTTCGTTTATCTTTAAATTCTTACAGATAAGACTGCCGTTATATCCCATAGTTTCAATCCTTAAAGCCAAATTTTATAGTTTAAATAATACCGTTATCACGCATAGCCGAAATAAGCTTTTCCTCGTTGGATTTTTCCATAACGGTTAGCGGTAATCTTAATGAATTTTCGCCGTATCCGAGCTTTGATACCGCACACTTTACGGGAATCGGATTAACCTCGCAAAACAGCGCACTTATAAGCGGCAAGTATTTAAGCTGTAAATCCCTTGAAGATGCGATATCGCCTGCAAAAAAGCTATCGCAAAGCTTAACGGTATCACTTGGCGCAACATTTGAAAGAACTGAAATAACACCGCTTCCGCCGAGAGAAAGTATAGGCACAATCTGGTCATCATTACCGGAATAAATATCAAGCTTATCGCCCACAAGGCGTGCAAGCTCTGCTACCTGAGAAATATCTCCGCCGGCTTCCTTAATAGCAACGATATTTTTATGCTCTGCAAGCCTTAAAACCGTTTCCGGCTTAAGATTACATCCCGTTCTTGACGGAACATTATATAATATGCAGGGTTTATCTACCTCGTCCGCAATAGCCTTAAATGATTCATAAAGTCCGTTTTGAGTTGCTTTGTTATAGTAAGGCGTAACAAGCAAAAGCGCATCTGCACCCACCTCGCAGGCATATTTTGAAAGCGAAATTGCATAAGCCGTATCATTAGAGCCGGTTCCTGCGATAACCGGAACCCGGTGATTTACCGTTTCCACACAATGTGCAATAAGCTCCTTATGCTCGGCATCGGTAAGGGTTGAGCCCTCGCCTGTTGTTCCGGCAACCACAATTGCATTGATACCGCTTGCAATCTGCCATTCAACCAAACGGTCAAAAGATTCGTAATCAATCCTGTTGTTTTTAAAAGGCGTTACGATAGCAGTTGCAACACCCTTAAATACTGTGTTCTTCATAATAAAACCTCCGAAATCATAAATAAAAAGCAACCGCAAAGCTAAAAGCGGTTGCTACAAAAATACGCAAATATGCAAAATTTTGATAGCTCTCCGCAAAATATCTCTGCGACAACATTACGGATATTCTCCGCAATGCCAGCCGGCATACCAGCCACGGCATTCCGCTTCGGCACCGTCACCTTTCGCCTACGGTTTTGGCAACCGTAAATGTAGGTTACTGATTTCGGGTGCGCCTCCATCTATTTCTACATTTTATAACAATACCAAAGCATTGTCAACTATTATTTTAAGATTTTTAAGTACCGAGTCACAAAAGTCACAAAAATCAAAAATACAGAATAAAACTATTGATTTTTATTTCCTTTTGAGTTATAATATAGTAAATTTAATCTATAGGGGGATATTTTATGTTCTGTACTAAATGCGGTAGTCAAGTTGCCGATGACCAAAAGTTTTGTACAACTTGTGGTGCAATTCTTGATGAAAATGCAAATCAAGCACCGCAACAACCGGTAAATATGGCTGAACAACCCGCAGGTGCTTATCAGCAACCTTATCAGCAACCTTATCAACAACCTTATCAGCAGCCTTATCAGCCTCAACCGAAGGTTGTTTATTATGCAAGCAACGATATAGCTTCATTAACCGAGCGCCAAAAAAGTGCTATGGTTAAATTTATGGCAATAATTTGCTACATACCGATTCTTTTCCTTATTCCGCTTTTCATTTTTGATGATAAGCCGTTTATCCGTTCTCATGCAAACAACGGTTTGGTTCTTTCTCTTTTCTTGGCACTCTTTGCTTTGTTTTTATTTATCGAAACGGTCGGTCTTATTCTTTTCAGCGTTTTTGCCGCTTTCCAGGTTATAGTATCTATAATGTGCATAATAAGCATTATAAACGGCACAACCTATGATATACCGGTTCTCGATAAAATTAAAATAGTTAAATAATTCCCGTTAACACTTTAAAAGCTCGGCACAATTTGTCGGGCTTTTTTGTTTTTTATAAATACCGATTCTACTTTAAGTAGGTTTTATTTTTCGGATTTAGCCTGTATAATAATTAAAAGTAAATTTTATAGGTGAAGATTATGAATTTATATGTAACAGGAAGCACAATTAAAGCCTTAAGAGAAAAAGCGAAAATCACACAACAGACCCTTGCGGAAATTATCGGAGTAAGCTCTAAAACGGTTTCAAAATGGGAAACGGAAAAGGGATTACCCGATATTACACTTATTGAGCCGTTAGCAAAGGCTTTAAATGTTTCCGCATCCGAGCTTCTTTCGGGCAAAACAGTTTTAAATACAAACCTTTCTTCAAATATTAAAC
>JAZLFV010000144.1:0-4797 GCA_045615965.1 Acutalibacteraceae bacterium | reverse complement strand
ATATTATGCATACCACGCATATAAACATTAAATGAAATAATAAATACCGTAAGCACGGAAAGCAGATATTCTTCGCCAACCCAAACCTTTATAACATTGTTTACTAACGAAAATACACCTATTGCAGAAAAGCTGTAAAGCCAGAAGTTAAGCATATTAAGCCCGTTAAATACTTGATAACTATGGCGATTATCGCCTTCGGCATTCAGGTTGCCTATGCTTGGATAAAATGCGCTGAAAAACTGCGCAAGTACCGTATTTATAATGGTTGTAAACATAACATAATTAGAGTAAAGCCCGGTTTTAGATAAACCGCAGATTGCACTCATTATGGTGTTATCGCTGCTGTTTACAAGTATTGTACTTACCTTTGTGATAGACAAAGCTTTTATATTTACAAATATTTCTTTTATTGATTTTTTATCAAGCTTTTCGTCATCCTTTTGAGTCTTTAAATACTTATATTTCTTATCTGTAATTCTTGATACAATAAGATTATTTGCAAAAATAAAGAAAGACTCAACCGCTAAATACAAATAAAAGTTTTGCCAGATTACAAGTGCTAAAATTTGAAAAACAGTTCTTGAAATATTGCAGATTTCTTTTATCGTTACAACATAATAGTTTTTTTGGTCTGCAGTTAAAAGGGTTCCCTTATATGAATAAAAGTAAGATATTACCGTATTAAAAAGATAAAAGCAATAGATAGGTATTAGCTGATTCTTTACAGGTCCGGGGTCTTTTGCAACAAATTTCAAAAACGGAATAAATGCCGCACCGACAACACCCACGCATATACCGATTATTGTATATGCTTTTCGGTATAACTTCATAAGCGCCGCTATGCGTTTGGTATTATCTTCACGAAGCGGCTTATAAAGAGCGTATCCTATCGCAGAGCCTATCCCGAGCTCTGCTAACGAAAGTACTGTAAGTAACTCCCCGAAAAGACTGTTTACGCCTAAATATTGTTTCTCTAAAAAATTTATAAATACCGTTCTTCCGATTACCTTAAGTATCAGCTCAACGCCTTGACTTGCAAGCCCGAAAGAAGCATTTATAAAAGAATTTTGTGTTCTTGTTTTCAAAACTTGACCTCTTATGTTTTAATAATTTATTTTTCCAAAACTTTTTTCCAAAAATAATCACGTCTGACTGTTAAAATATCTTCGGAGTACTTTTTAGAGCGCTGATAATTTTCAACCGCACAAAGCTCGGTATATTTTGGATTTTCAATCATATAGCACACCATTTCGGCAAGCTCTTTATAATTTTTTCTTTCGTGAATGCAATCGTCCGGCAACTGCTCCGGTACTGCTGTTCCGGCACCTCCGATAGCGGGGCATCCCCTGCTCATAGCCTCTATCAGCGCACGCCCTAAGGTTTCCTGCAATGAGGGCATAATAAAGATATCGATATTATCTATCCAATTAAGCACCGGGTCGCCGCCGGGAAGTGCACCCGAAAACTCAATATTATCAATAACGCCGTTCTTTATCGCTAAATCTTTCCATTTTTTCTTATCGCCGTCACCCAAAAAACAAACCTTAACATTTTTATGCCTTTTAAGTATTTCTTTAAGTGCGTAAATTGCAGTATCGTGACCTTTATATCCGACATTAAGCGAAGCGATAAGACCAAGCCTTATTTCCTTTTGGTCATCTAAAGACCTTATGCGGTCTATCCGCCTTTCGAGAATATCGATTCCGGCACAGTTTATATTTGTATCGGAACAACCCATATTGAAGTTTTTATTCGGATATCTGTTTTGAAGAAAACGCCTTGAAACATAAAGCACATTTTGCGCTTTCTTTACATAATGCTTTTCAAGTAAAAACGACAAAGGTGCATAAAGCTTACCCATAACCGAACCGATATTCCAAAGGTCGTCCCAAGTGCAGCCCACAACCTCTATCATATACTTTTTGCCCATTTTATTTGCTATACTGCAGGCAAGATAGCCTAGGTTACTCGGAAGCCTTATTACCGCAACATCTGCTTTTTCCATCTGCTCGGTTATTATCCGTTTTGCTTCGCCGAATTGCTTTAATCCTGAAAAAGACATTAAATTAGGCAACGAAAAAAATGATACATTTTCTCCGCTTGAAACGCTGAAGCTTTTGGTTACCGAATCATCCTCAGCTTCGAAAATTCTGCTGCCGACAACAATCTCATCGAAATATCTTAAATATCTTTTCCAAAGCAAATCGTATGCGAAATGACCGTAGCTATAATATGTTTCGCCACTTTTCCAAAAACGGTTATCGTGAATAAAAAGCATCTTCATACCACTTATCCTCCAATTGTCTATATGAATATGCAATCAAAAACAAAAGCCAAAATGTTGGCTGACGCTGATTAAGAAGAGTTACGCTTTCAACAGCTATTGCAGCAAATGCCGGAAAAAAATAAATAGATGTTTTTTCGATGTTTTTATAGCACCAATATATAAAAATCGTTGTCGGCAATACTCCGTAGCAGAAAAGAATACTCAGTACAGTTGAGTGTACTTCGCCCGAAGAGTTAGCTTTCCAAAAGCGCATGAAATGACCCTGCCCTGCACCGAACAAATTATATTCAGGGTAAATATAAAGCTTATCTATATTTCTATCCTGCCAAATTGAAGCCTTTGCAAGCTTTGAGCCGTTTGCAGATGTGGTAAGATTTTCTTTTTCAAACAAGCGGGAAAAAAGCTCACTTTTTCGCATTTCGGGGATAATCTCATCTTTTTTTACCAAAAACACAATAAGTAAAACCCCAACAATTACACCTACACGGATAAGTGACCTTCTGCGCCTGTCGTCCTTTTCTACAAAAGGCGAAAATAATAAAATTGCAATATAGGCAACGCCGAAAACAGCAAATGCCAACAGCAAACCGGTTGAGGATGTAAGAAAAAGTATATATACGAATGCGGCATAATCAAGTAAGTTCATGCTGCATTTCGCTTCCGGAATCTTTTCGATAACGAACATTATCATAAGAAGCGAAAACACAAAGAACGCAAGCTGATTAGGGTCATTAAGTGTACCCTCGTATCTTGTGGTAACGCCTGAATACGGATCAGAATAATATCTGCCGATACCTAAAAAATGCACAATTATCTGTGTGTATATACCTGCTCTGCAAACCCAAAACAGTTTTTTAATAAATGCGATATCAAGCAATAAAACCCTTGATACCAAAACAAAAAGTAAATTAAAAAGGTAATGAAGCGTTGATTTTAAGAATTCTGTTTGCATATAAATGGAAAAATATATAAAATTGATTACCGCAACAAAAGCGAGAAAAATCAGCAGAATATAATCCACTTTACACTCGATTAAATTGATTGTCGGATTATAGTATACAAACGCAAAAAAAGCCGCAACAAACACAAGGTCGCCCGGTTGTAGGCTTCCCGATTCAAAAATATAGAACGGCTTAACAAATATATAAAGCAAAAATAAAAATTGTAAAAGCTTTGGAGCATTAAGCTCTTGCAGTTTGTTTATCTTGTGATTTTTGAGTGTCTTCTCCAATTTTATTTTTCACCCCGATTACATTTATCGCTTGCTTTACTACCTTGTTTCTATCGAACTTTTCACAAATATATTCTCTTGAAAAAACGCCCATTTTTTTCATATCTGATTGGCTTAAATTCAAAAACGAATTAACCTTGTCCGCAATGTCGGCGCTGTTGCCTACTTTAAACAAAAAACCGTTTTCGCCGTTAACTACAGCTTCTCTGCAACCGGCGATATCCGATACCAAAAGCGGTCTTCCTAATGCACCTGCTTCAAGCAGGACATTTGCCATACCCTCGTGATACGATGGCAAAATAAGGCAGTTACATTTTTCGATATAATCTTTAACATTTGTTTTGTATCCGTGATACTTAACATTATCAAGCTTTAAAAATTTATCAAAGCTTTGTTTATATGTATCTTCAAACTCACCCAAAAACTCAAACACGGCATTTTTGTTTTTTTCGTTACATTCATTTATTATCGGATATAAATCACCTATACCCTTTTCATCCATAAGGCGACCGATATATAAAATACTTGTTTTGGAATTTTGGGGATATTTTCTGTATTCAAATTCATTAACATTTATTCCTGCACCATTAAAAACATGGGTTTTCTCCGCTTTGCAAAGGTGTTCGTTTACAAATGTATCCCTATCATCGGAATTTTCAAAGAAAAGACCTGCCGCTTTTTTAGAAGACGGACGGTAAAGCATTACAATTATTTTTTTAAGTATTCCGCCCCTATAGAATGCCGAGCCGGTTCCGGTTATGTTTATATAATACGGTATTTTTTTGCTTTTCATAGCCATTCCGCCGTAAATATTCGGCTTAACGGAATAGGTAATACCGAAATCATAATTTGATTTTATAAGCTTTTTATATGTAAAATAAAGCTTTATATCCTTTATGGGGTTTGTGCTTCTCCTGTCGAACGGAACATCCGTTACATTGATTCCCATACTCTGAAGCGTTTTACAATGCTCATCAAAAGGAACAAAAACATCTATTGCAATTCCGTTTTGCATAATGCCTTCAAGCAGTTCTTTGCGTGTTAAAATAAGACTTCTCGCATCCTCGCAAATAATCAACGCTCTGTTTGCATCGGGTTTTCTTGCTCCTTCATCGTTAATAAATACCGAAAAAAAGGTTTTAAACATAACCCCGATATCAAAGAATATATTGAATTTTTTAAGTGCTTCCAGATTATACCGCATTTTATCAGGCAAAACATCGTTTACATAAACAGCATCGCAATCCGAAACATTGCTGATAAGCATATATTCGTC
>JAZLFV010000143.1:0-4413 GCA_045615965.1 Acutalibacteraceae bacterium | reverse complement strand
GCACGCAAAAAATAGGTTAAAAAAAGACTGCCGCATTTTTTGAAATGCGACAGTCATTACAACTTTAAAAATTTATTCAACTGTTACCGATTTTGCAAGGTTTCTCGGCTTATCTATATCAAGACCTCTGTTAAGTGCGATATAATATGCGTAAATCTGGAACGGGATGACTTCAACCGAAGCCAAGAGCCTTGAATCTACACGGGGAACATATATTGTCGTGTTTACCTCTTTACAAAGCTCGGTGTTGCCTTCAAAAGAGCAACCGATAACAAAAGCGCCTCTTGAAGCAACCTCTTTTATGTTGCTTAACAATTTACTGCTTAAATCTTCGAAGCAGGAAAGAGCAATAACCGTTCTGCCCTCTTCAATAAGTGAAATAGTGCCGTGCTTAAGCTCGCCTGCGGCATACGCTTCCGAATGAATATAGGAAATTTCCTTGAGCTTAAGCGATGCCTCGAGCGAAACGGCATAGTCAAGATTTCTGCCTATGAAGAAAAGAGAATCGGAATCGTCTTTGTTTTTGGCAATTTCCGCAATTTCGTCTTTTTGCTTTAATACCTCTTCGATTTTTTGCGGTAAAGCCTGAACGCCGTTTAAAAATTCGCTTATTTCCTCATCGCTTATACTGCCAAGCGCTTTTGCACACCAAGCAGAGAAAAGGTAGAGAGATACAACCTGCGTTGTATATCCTTTTGTGGTGGCAACGGCAATTTCGGGGCCTGCATAGGTGTAAATAACATCGTCTGCCGCATTTGCAATAGAACTTCCTACAACGTTTACGATGGAAATAACATGCGAGCCTAAACGCTTTGCTTCGTTAAGCGCCGCAAGGGTATCTGCTGTTTCGCCTGATTGGCTTATAACTACGGTAAGAGTTTTTTCGTTTATAATGGGGCTTCTGTATCTGAATTCGCTTGCAAGGTCAACCTCGCAGGGAATACGGGTCATATCCTCGATTACATACTTTCCTACGATTCCTGCGTGGTATGCCGAGCCGCAGGCGACAATAACTATTCTGTTTATGTTTTTGAGCTTTTCGGCAGTAAGATTAAAGTTTTCAAAATAAACGCTTCCGTTTTTGATTCTTCCCGAAAGGGTTTGCTTAACGGCATTCGGCTGCTCAAAAATTTCTTTCATCATAAAGTGGTCGAAGCCACCCTTTTCTGCAGCGGAAACGTCCCACGAAATTTGAGAAACGGTTTTTTCCTTTTCATTTCCCAAGCTATCGTAAAATTTAACACATTCGGGGGTTAATACTGCAATATCACCGTCATCCAAATATGCGATATCCTTTGTAACGGAGGATATTGCGGTAACATCCGAAGCAATAATATTAGAGCCGCTTTTAAGACCTACAATAAGCGGACTGAATTTTTTTGCCGCAACAACGGTGTTGGGATAATCCGCACAGATAATACCCAAAGCAAACGAGCCTTCAAGCATATCCGCTACTGTTTTTACGGTTGAAACAATGTCGCCGTTATAGTACTTTTGAAGCAAATGCGGCACAACCTCTGTGTCAGTTTCGCTTAAGAAAACAACACCGTCATCCGTAAGAGCTTTTTTAAGCTCGGTGTAATTTTCTATTATTCCGTTGTGTACAACTGCAAATTTTCTGTCACCGCTTAAATGCGGATGAGCATTGGGAATATTCGGCGCACCGTGGGTAGCCCATCGTGTATGACCGATACCCGTAAATCCTTTTACCGAATTTCCGTCATCTGTTTTTTCTGCAAGTGCTTTAATTCTTCCGACTGTTTTACTGTCTGCTATATTTCCGCCGTCTAAAACGGCAATTCCCGCAGAGTCATAGCCTCTGTATTCAAGTCTTTTAAGACCGTCAAGCAAAAATGGAGCGGCAGGCGAATTTCCTGCAAATCCTACTATACCACACATAAAATAAACCCGTCCTTTAAAAATTGTTTTTGTATTTATTGTAACTTTGCAATTTACATTTTACGAATTTACACCGCTTTGTCAATCAACTGACGGTTGCGTTTTTTGGAATTTCATTATATCTTGTTTACAACTGCCGGATAATTTTCTGCTTTTAATATTGACATTTGCACTAAAAAAATGTATTCTTAAACGGCAGTTAATCAGCTGATATATTATATGAAGAGGTTTATTATAATGGACTTTGAAGAAAAAACATTGGAAAGCAAATGTCTTTATAACGGCAGAATTATAGATTTATTGCTTGATACCGTAACACTTCCTAACGGTGAAACCGCAAAGCGAGAGGTTGTAACCCACAAGGGCGGAGTAGGGGTAATAGCCGAGGATAACGAAGGCAATCTGTTGTTTGTGAAGCAATACAGATATCCTTACAAGGAAGAAATCATAGAAATTCCGGCAGGCAAGCGGGATAGTATAAGTGAAGAGCCGATGGAATGCGGAAAGCGTGAATTAAGAGAAGAAACGGGTGCTGTAGCTGAAAATTTTTATCCGCTCGGCAGAGTATATCCTTCTCCCGGTTATTGCGGAGAGATAATATGGCTTTTTGCTGCAACGGGGCTTGATTTCGGCTCTCAAAGCCTTGACAGCGATGAATTTTTGAATGTCTTGAGGATTCCGCTTGAAAAGGCGGTAAATATGGTGCTTTCCGGAGAAATAGACGATGCCAAAACCCAAATAGCCATTTTAAAATATAATGAGTTAAAAAGGTGCGGAAATAAATAATTGACATTTTTTCCACAATATGTTAATATAATAAAACAATACTGTTTTGAGGGAGTAACAGGCATTATTCTGGATGCGGCAAGTCAACAATCTCGGCTCAAAAAGAGTCTGGCTTGCTTTAAATTGTGAGACTCAAGGTATAACTTAATGTTTAAGTCTGCCTTGTGTTAATTTGTGGTTTTCAGGTGTGATTTAAACATTACACCTGATTTTTTTAACGGAGTGATATTTTTATGGAACTTACTTTAACTCTTGTACTTTTTGCGCTCGGAATATTCCTTGTTGTAAAGGGCGGAGACTTTTTTGTTGATGCGGCATCGTGGATTGCGGAGGTCAGCGGAATACCTAAGCTCATAATCGGTGCAACCGTTGTAAGTATTGCCACAACTTTGCCTGAAATGCTTGTATCTGTGCTTGCTGCGGTGGACGGTAAGGTGGATATGTCCATCGGAAATGCTGTTGGCAGCGTTACGGCGAATATAGGTCTTATAATGGCAATTTCGCTTATATGTATGCCGGCGATTATAAAACGCAGGGATTATATGCTTAAATCACTTATAATGCTTGCTTCGGCGGTGCTTGTTGTTGCCTGTGGACTGTGGGGGAAAATAAATCTTGCGTTTTCACTTGTTTTTCTTGCAATTTTCATTTTCTTTTTTACCGATAATATTTTTGATGCCGTAAAGGCGGTATCAAGAAGTAAAAATGAGGAAAAAGACGAAAGTCTTAAAGAGAAAAAAACGGTTATCACAAATATAATAAAGTTTATTTTGGGCGCCGCAGGAATTGTAATCGGCGCAAGACTCCTTGTTGATAAAGGCAGCGACCTTGCACGCCTTGCCCATATTTCGGAGCGCATAATAGGTGTAACATTGGTGGCTGTAGGAACTTCTCTTCCGGAGCTTATCACAACCGTCACGGCAATATCCAAAAAACAGTCTGAGCTGTCTGTGGGCAACATAATCGGCGCAAATATTATGGATTTAACCTTAATTATGCCTCTTTCGGCAGTTATTTCGGGTAAAAGCCTTGTTGTTTCCGCAAGGTCTGCCATGCTTGACCTGCCGGCTTGTCTGCTTGTGGGCATAATAGCGATTGTTCCGGCACTCATAAGAAAGAAATTCACCCGCACGCAAGGAATAATAATGCTCGTAACATACATAGCTTATGTTGTGATTACGTGCATACTTTAAACTCAAAAAATCTCAGACGTAATGAATATAAGCATAGTTTTTCAAAGGCAATTCAGTCGGAATAGATGCAACTTTAAAAATCAAAAATTTATTTCCGATTGTGCTTGACAACCGTGATTAAATGATATATAATAACTATCGTTGCAAATATTGGGGAATTGTGTAACGGTAGCACGACAGACTCTGACTCTGTTTGTTGGGGTTCGAATCCCTATTCCCCAGCCAAATGCGATAAATCCGAACTCATTCACCATTATTGGTGATGCGTTCGGATTTATTGTTTATTTATCGGATATTTAAAGCACAAAGGCAGAGAGTTTTTTATTGCTCTCTGCCTTTGCTATTATGCCGATTTATTCGTCTTTATTTTATCTTGCTTCGCTTTCCATTCCTCGTATTCTCTCTTGCCCTCTTCAGTTTCAAAGAATGCCTGAATACTTGGCAAAAAGCATCTTGCAAGTGATTCCAATTCAGATTTTGGAATATTGGACTTTGTATTACAATTACTCAAATAAAATTTACGCCATTATGAAGT
>JAZLFV010000142.1:0-2297 GCA_045615965.1 Acutalibacteraceae bacterium | reverse complement strand
GTGAAGTTTTGAATCTAATTAAAGAATTAGCTTCAACCGGAATAACGATGGTTATTGTTACCCACGAAATGGGCTTTGCCCGTGAAGTAGCCGACAGAATACTTTTTATTGACGAGGGTGTTATCGCCGAAGAAGGCACTCCCGATGAAATCTTCAATCATCCTAAATCTGAAAGACTTAAAGACTTTTTAAGCAAAGTTCTTTAATGCTAATCAATAATTATAATAAAAAATCGAGCTCGCTTGAGCCCGATTTTTTATTACCCTTGTTATTTAATTTTTGACCTTACTGTTTTTATTTGATGTTCTACTGATTTAACGCAAGTTCCGCCGTAGCTTATCCGCTTATTTACGCATTCTTCCAAATCAATAAATTTATATAAATCATTAGAGAAAAGCTCGCTGTAGCCTTTGTATCTTTCAATAGGGTATGTTTCAAGCACAAGATTATCCTTAATACAATCAGCAACGATTTTACCCGAAATCTTATATGCATTTCTGAAAGACTCACCCTTGTTTACAAGATAATCAGCAAGGTCTGTTGCATTAATAAATCCCTTTTGTGCAGCGTTTTTCATATTCTGGGGTAATGTTTTCATTGTTTTAATCATAGGCGTAAAAACATTTAAGCACATTTTTACTGTATCAACGGCATCAAATATGCTTTCTTTATCCTCCTGCATATCTTTATTATATGCAAGAGGTAAACCCTTAAGGGTTGTAAGTAAACCGATTAAATCACCGTATACTCTGCCGGTCTTCCCTCTTACAAGCTCTGCCATATCGGGATTCTTCTTTTGCGGCATTATAGAAGAGCCTGTTGTATAAGCATCGTCAAGCTCGATAAATTTAAATTCAAAGCTTGACCAGAGTATTATCTCCTCACTAAAGCGTGATAAATGCATCATAACGGTTGAAATGCAAAACAGCACTTCGGCAACAAAATCTCTGTCCGAAACACCGTCTACCGAATTAAGGCACGGCTCGGTAAATCCTAACTGTTCTGCCTCAAAAAATCTATCGGTATTATAAGTTGTACCTGCCAATGCACAAGAACCAATTGGGGAAATATTAAGGCGTTTTTTCGCATCGTTTAATCGCCCAATATCACGCAACAGCATCATAGAATATGCCATAAGCTGATGCCCGAATGTTATCGGTTGCGCCCTTTGAAGATGTGTATAGCCCGGCATTATTGAAGATTTGTTTTCCTCAGCTTTATCACAGATTACGGCAATCAGACTTTTAATTAAGGATATGATTTCTTCTATATCATTACGCAAAACAAGACGCAAATCAAGTGCTACTTGGTCATTACGGCTTCTTGCGGTATGCAGCTTTTTACCTATATCCCCTAATCTTTTTGTAAGCTCTGCTTCAACAAACATATGAATATCTTCGCACGAATAATCAATCGAAAGCTTTCCGGAATTTATATCGTTTAAAATTTCCTCAAGACCTTTGATAATCTTATCTGTATCATCATTTGCAATTATATTCTGAGCGCCGAGCATAGCGGCATGAGCCATACTTCCCTTTATATCCTGCTCGTACATACGGCTGTCAAAACGTATTGAAGAATTAAAATCATCGGCAAGACTATCGGTAACACCGCTCGTTCTGCCTTCCCACATTTTTGCCATTTTTCTTTCTCCTGCATCTAAATCAGCCGCTCTGCAATAAGCAGAACGGCTAAAATATTATTTATTCTTGTTTTTCTTATCAACAAGCGCTTGCACCTTTATGGGCAATCCGTAAAGATTAATAAATCCTGCCGAATCTTTTTGGTCATAATCGCTTTCACCGAAGGTTGCAATTTCCTCACTATAAAGCGAATAATCACTCCAAACGCCGGCCTTGATAATATTACCCTTATAGAGCTTTAACCTTACTTTACCCGTAACGGTTTCCTGCGTCTTATCAACAAAAGCCGAAAGAGCTTCTCTTAAAGGTGTAAACCATTGACCGTTATAAACAAGCTCCGCAAAGGTAATAGATAACTTCTGTTTTTCGTGCATTGTAAGCTTATCAAGACAAATGCTTTCAAGAGCTTCGTGCGCCTTGTAAAGAATTGTTCCGCCGGGAGTTTCATAAACACCCCTGCATTTCATTCCGACAAGACGGTTTTCAACAATATCAATAAGACCTATACCGTTTTTACCGCCTAATTCATTAAGCTTTAAAATAATCTCTTTAGAGCTCATTTTTTTACCGTTAAGCGCAACAGGAATACCTTTATCAAATTCAAGCTCAATATATGTAGGCTTATCGGGGGCGGTTATCGGAGAAACACCCATT
>JAZLFV010000141.1:0-2338 GCA_045615965.1 Acutalibacteraceae bacterium | reverse complement strand
TAAGTTCGGCAGAGATTCCTATGTTGTAACTCCGTTGTCATCAAGGCTTGATAATACACGCAAATTTGCTGAAAAACTTCTTGGCAAGGATGATATCAAAAAAAGATTTTTAAAGCTTTATTATAACTATTCTCTTAATTGCGTATGGGATGCACTTTTCAGAAGAGATTTAATAGAAAGCAATAATGTTCGTTTTAACACTGATTACAAAACCGGCGGAGAAGACATTGATTTTTGCAGTAAATGTTTTGCTGTGGCAAAAGCGGTTGCCTTTTCGGATAAAGTCTATTATAAGCATATAATAAGGACCGGATTCAGCACATCTGCAAGGCAGGATTTACATAAGTTAAAGGCTTATAAGCTTTTGGCGGATAATATTGATGAATGTATAGAAAAATTTTGTATAGAAAAGAAAAATAACACTCTTTACAGCATATTGATTATCAGAGATTTTATATATCCGTCAATTTCATTTCTCAAGGATATTGATTATAAAAGCGTTCAGATCAAAAAATATATGGCGGATGAATTTTCGCATTACAAGAAATATATGCCAAACTTGATAACTTTGCTTAAAGTGAGAGACAAGTGGGTAGCAATGGGATTTTTGTTTAAGCACAATATGTATAAAATTATAGGTGCACTTTATAAATATAAGGGTAAATAAGAACACAGCATCCGAAAGGGTGCTGTTTTGATATATTAATTTAAGCAACACATTTTTTAAAATTTCATTGAAAATTTCCTTAAAAAACTGTTGTTAAAAATATGAAAAGTATGATATAATTGCTTTGAATACAAAAAAGAATGCTCGGAGGATTAAAAATGTCGGCAACAAAATTTGAAATTTCAAAGGGTGCGGAAGGCATTTTTGTTAAAAATTCAAGATTTAAAACAACGCTCGTTTCATTTAATTTTTATCTGCCGATAAGCAGAGAAACTGCGGCACAAAATGCACTTTTGCCGTTTGTTTTAACCTCGTGCGGAAAAAATTATCCCGATTTCCGCAAGCTCAATTTCAAGCTTTCAAAACTTTACGGTGCTCAGCTTTCGGCATCGGCTGAAAAGGTCGGAGATTATCAGGTTTTAAAGATGTCTGTTTCGGTTATAGGCGATAAATATACGCTTGACGGTGAGGTGCTCACTAGCGAAGCGGTAGAGCTTCTTAAAAGTCTTGTATTTGAGCCTAAAGCAGAAAACGGCGAATTTTGTGCAGAAGACGTAGAACGTGAAAAGCGCAAGGCAATAGAACATATCAAAGGCGAATTTTCTGAAAAAAGGATATATTCAAAAGGGCGCCTTATAGAGGAAATGTATAAAGATGAGCCATACGGCGTTCCTAAATGCGGTACTGCAGAGGACGTTGAAAAGATAGACGGCAAAATGCTTTATAAGGCTTGGGAGAATATGCTTTCGAGTGCATTTATAAGGGTAAATGTCGTAGGTGATGCGGTCCCGATAGGTCTTTTTGACAGTATTTCGCAAAGGCTTTCCGAAATAAACCGTATTGATATAACCGATATAACCAAAACGGCTCTTACAAATAAAGCCGATAAAGTAAACCGTATAGAAGAACATTCTGCGGTTAATCAGGGCAAGCTTGTTATGGGATTTTCGGCAGAGCCGTACGGCGAGGAGAGCAACAACGCAAATCTTCTTGTTACAACCGATATTTTCGGCGGCGGCCCGTATTCAAAGTTGTTTTCAAATGTAAGAGAAAAAATGAGCCTTTGTTATTACTGTTCAGCAAGAGGCGTTAAGATAAAGGGGCTTGTAACGGTTGAAAGTGGAATAGAAGCAGAGAACGCCGAAAAGGCGCAAAAAGCAATCCTTGACCAGCTCGAAAATCTTAAAAACGGCAATTTGACCGATGAAGAATACAATTCTTCAATTTTGGGAATTACCGATTCAATAAACAGTTATAATGACAGCAGCGAAGCACTTGAGGCTTGGTATGCGACAAGATTTTCGGATGAAACCTTTGTTTCGCCCGAAGAATTTGCCGAAAAGATAAAGGCGGTTACAAAGGATGATGTTATAAAAACCGCAAACGGTATAAAGCTCCATACCGTATTTCTTTTATTGCCGGAGGAAAAGTGATGAAGAGGGAAGTTTTTGAAAGTTCGATAAATGAAAGCTATGTAAAAGCGGTGTGCTCATCGGGAGTTACGGTTTATGTGTGTGAAAAGCCGCAATATAAATCCGCTTATGCGATTTTCGGCACAAAGTACGGCTCGATAGATAATTGCTTTTCGGTAAACGGCGGAGAAAAACAAAAAGTTCCTGACGGTATAGCGCATTATCTTGAACATAAGCTTTTTGAAAGCGAAGACGGTGA
>JAZLFV010000140.1:0-3247 GCA_045615965.1 Acutalibacteraceae bacterium | reverse complement strand
ATCCGGATTTGCTCTTTTTTATCAATACTCGGGGTGTCGAATATCGGTAGAAGTTTTCACACACCCAAAAGGTTTTGCTCAAAAGCGAACAAAGCTTCGTTGATTTCAAATATGTTATAGTTATTGTTTAAAATAAAATATTCAATAATAATATCGAACTTATTGCTATGTGACAAAGCAAAGCCGGCTTTCATTAACATATCTTTAGTTTCCGACAGCGGAAGCTCAAGTGCGATAGCAAATGCCAGTGCCGTTGCCTTGCTCGGCTTATAATATTTATCGCTTCTGATTTTTGAAAACAATTTACGGTCTATGTTTGCTTTTTTGTAACACTCAGCATCCGTTATACCTTTTTCATCAATCTTACGAAGCAACATTTCGGAAAAGCTTTCATCTACATCTTTTAGGATTTCATCCAATGATGAAGCTTTAGCCGATTGACAAGCAGTTGGTTGAAGAACCTGAGTCTCGCCGATAAATGAGGATTTTTCAAGCGAAACTGTATCCCCTTCATCAGAAAGTAATTGGCTTTCACCATATGCTCTTCTTGCGTAATTAAACTGAAAATGCTCTTCAACATATTTATCATCAATAAAAGACGCAATATCGGTAAAGAGTTTTTCGCTGATCTGATACGCAGATTTGTCAAAGATAACGATATATACTAACATATCGTTATTGATTAAGAATGCTGTAATCTCATCAACCGCTATCTTCAATGCTTGATCTTTAGGATAACCGTACACACCGGAAGATATCAACGGAAACGCAACACTTTCGCATTGGTTATCTACCGCTAATTTAAGAGAATTGCGATAGCAAAAGCGGAGCAGAACTTCCTCTCCGCAAAAGCCACCCTTCCATTTAGGACCAACAGTATGAATAACAAATTTGCAAGGCAAATTATAGCCCTTAGTTATCTTTGCTTCGCCGGTTTTACATCCGCCGAGTTTCATACATTCAAGCAGAAGTCCTTTTCCTGCGGCTTTATGTATCGCACCGTCAACACCGCCGCCGCCAAGCAATGTTGAGTTGGCGGCATTAACAATCGCATCGCAGTTGATTTTGGTTATATCGTTTCTGATAAGTTGGAGTGGCATATCGGTTTCATTCCTCAGTATTTTTATTTCAAAACAGAAATTGCCTCATTGTATTTTGCTGCCCTTGCATAATCCTTTTGTGTTACATCATTTAATCTGTTTAAATCAATATTGTGCTTTAAATCAGCAAGCTTAACCGCTCTTGCTATGGGATTGGTTTTAATTTGCTTAACATAATTCAGCTTTCACGCTTGATTCTGAAATTAACGGAACGCTTTAAATATTCAAGATAATCAGCATCACGGCACATAGCTTTTGAAGGAGCATCAGATAATTTTGCTACCGGTCTTCCGTTAACATACTGTAATTTAATAACGATATTAAGAGCATTTTCACAGGTATCATTAGAAACGAAAGTTCCGATTCCGAAAGAAACCTTAGATTTATCGCAAAAATACTCATAAAGCTTTTGTGCACGGTCAAAATCAAGTCCATCGCTGAATAAAAGGAGCTTTGTTTTTGGGTCAACACCGAATTTCTTATAATGGGCGATGATTTTTTCGCCCCATGCAAACGGGTCTCCGCTATCGTGACGGACTCCGGAATAGTTGTTAACCATAGAACGGTTAAAATCAAGCAGGAACAAATCCGTAGTAACGGTATCTGTAAGTGCCGTTCCGTTATCGCCGTCATATTCATAGTACCAATCCTTCATTGCATAGTGATTGGTATAAGCAAGCGGTATAGAATCAATTCCCTGATACATCTGAACAAACTCGTGAGCATAAGTTCCTATGGGTGTTATATTATATTTCATAGCCAAGTACACGTTAGAAGTACCGACACAGCTCTTTGTTTCGGTAACAAGGCGGCGAACCACCTCATCTTCCCATTCACGGGATAAACGGCGGCGGCAACCGAATTCTGCAAATTTAAATGTATATGTACCGTCATTGAGAGCTTTAATTTTTGCATCCAGCTTCTCCTCAGCAGACTTACGCAAGGTTTCATAATCATAACTCATTCTGAAATATACTTCATTGATAATTTCAAGAAGAAAAATTTCAAACTGCATAGCCGAGAAAATAGGACCATCAACCTTAACCGTAAGTTCTCCGTCATTAAGATCTACAGTTACATAATCACGGATAGGATGCCAAAGGCGTAAAAATTCCACATAGTCGTTTTTAATAAAACGAATTGAACGAAGATAATCAAGTTCTTCCTTTTTGAATCTCAAGGTGCAAAGATAGTCAACCTGAGCATTGATTTCGTCAACCATTTCTTGGGTGAATATAACATCTTTATTGCGGCATTTGAAAAAATACTGTCCGCAAAGGTCGGTATGCTTATGGAAAATTACCTGGTCCATATTAAATTTGTAAAGGTCGGTATCAAGTAACGATACAACAATAGGTTCGAGTTTCATAATCAAAATCCTTTCTTTTTTACATACTTGAGGTATTTGTATTTTTATAAGTTTCCAAAACGATTTTTCTCATTTCCGAAAAATCGTTCCACAAGCTTTGGTCACAATATTCCTTCCAAGCCTCAAAATCATTTTCCAACAGTAATTCACGCATCCTACTTGCAGAAATTTCTATTGTTTTCGGTAAATACAGCTCGGAAATTGAAAGACCTCCAACGCCGTCAAACCAATCTATGCGGCGCTCTTCCTTACCGGAAATAAGCAAATCCGGCTTTTCTCCGAAGCGTTCGATAACATTTTTTATAACATAGTCGCCCCATTTGGAATTATTTCCGACACCAATATCCGGAAGCGGATATATGTAAATCTTATCACCGTAAATGTTTTGAAGAATTTGTTTTCTCATTTCGTAAGAAAACGGGTTTTTATTAGTTCCCGATTCCTGCGAAGAGCCGATAAAAACACCGACTTTTTCACAAAGCTCCAACGCTTTATCAATAATTGCTTGGTGACCCTTGTGAAATGCCTGAAACCTCCCGAGTGTAATTCCGAGCTTATATGGCTTATTCATATATTCACCTCGCATACTGAATAATATCGTAATGGTCAAAGGCAAGCTCTTCGGGTTTAAGAGATTCAACATCCACCCAAGAAGCGTGTATAGCATCACTATTGGCAATAGGCTTGGATGAAGCTTCGTCTATATTTGTTTTATATGCAACGCTTATTACCCAGCCACGAGGGTCTCTGCCCTTTGTTGATGTAATTTTCACAAGAT
>JAZLFV010000139.1:0-5273 GCA_045615965.1 Acutalibacteraceae bacterium | reverse complement strand
GGTGTTATGGCTGTTTTTTCAGCCGTAAAATCTTTTGACGAAAGCAAGGCAAGTTTTTTTACTTTTGTTTCCCTCTGTATTAAACGGTCTATGCTTTCGGAAATCAAATCTGCAACCTCATCAAAAAAAATTCCCGAAAATATGCTTATGCCGATAGAGGATATCCAGATTGAGTCCGGCGAAACACCCGAACAGGCTTACATAAATAAAGAGAGTCTTAATTCCCTTAAAACAACAATTTTTGCAGAGCTTTCTGATTTGGAATATAAAGTGCTTTCACTTTTTTTAGACGGAAGCACCTATGCCGATATATCGGAAAAACTCGGTATTTCACTTAAATCGGTTGATAATTCCCTTAACAGGATACGAAATAAGCTTAAAAAGAATAAAGTTTAAGTTTATTTTGATATAGATGTTTATTCGGTCGCAGTAGCTCAATAAGCAGAGCCTTGGAGTGCCGGTGCAAATCCGGTCGTGACCTAACAAACTCAAACAAAAAAGAGAGAGGTATAAAACATGTTTGAAGACAAGACCTTAGTTTGCAAAGAATGCGGCGAAGAGTTCGTATTTACTGCAAGAGAACAGGAGTTTTATGAGGAGAAGGGCTTTGCTAATGAACCGCAGCGTTGTAAGCCATGCCGTGATAAGCGCAAACAGGCAGCAAGAGCACCCAGAGAGATGCACGAAGCTGTTTGTAATGCTTGCGGCGGTGTAGCACGTGTTCCGTTCGTTCCCCGTGATGACCGTCCGATTTATTGCAGCGAGTGCTTTGCAAAAATGAAAGCAGAAGCAGCAGGCGAAGAAGCACCTGCAACAGAAGCACCGGCTGAAACACCGGACGCCGAATAATATATTTGTATTATTTCAAAACCGCACGAAGGGCTTATTGCTTTTCGGCGGTTTTTCTGTTATTTAAAAAAATATGTTTTTTAACATTTGTTTGGATAATTCTTAACATTTTCTTAACAAAGATGTTATAATATAGCTATGTAAAAGACTGTTTTTTTGAATTCGAGATTATATACGGAAGTGATTAAATGGCAGATACCAAAATACTCATAGTAGATGATGACAGAAACATTTGTGAGTTGTTGCGGTTATACATCGAAAAGGCGGGATTTTTAACCGTAATTGCGAATGACGGCGTTGAGGCAATTGAAAAGACCGAAAAGCATAATCCTGATTTAATTTTGCTTGATGTTATGATGCCCCGTCTTGACGGATGGCAGGTTTGCCGTGAGGTCAGAAAGAAATACGATACACCCATTATTATGCTTACGGCAAAGGATGAAACTTTTGATAAGATTTTAGGTCTTGAGCTCGGTGCTGATGATTATATCAGCAAGCCGTTTGATACAAAAGAGGTAATAGCAAGAATAAATGCAGTATTGCGCAGAACTTCAATCAAGGGCGCAAACTCGGTAGAGGAAGTCCGGTTTGATAAGCTTATAATAAATCTTACCAATTATGAGCTGATTGTAGACGGAAAAAAGATTGATACTCCGCCTAAAGAGCTTGAGCTTATATATCACCTTGCAAGCAATCCAAACAGGGTTTATACCCGTGACCAGCTTCTTGACGAGGTTTGGGGATTCGATTATTACGGTGATTCAAGAACGGTTGATGTTCATGTTAAACGGCTTCGTGAAAAGCTTGAAAGTGTTTCTTCAAATTGGTCTCTTCGCACCGTTTGGGGTGTTGGGTATAAATTCGAGGTCAAATAAATGAAACGACGCCTATTTACAAAATATTTTTTGGCTACCGGCACAGTAATTGTATTCAGCCTTACTGTTATGATGATGATTATGACGGTTGTTTACAATCAGTATCTTTCAAAAACAAAATATGAATCGCTTAAAACCTCGTGCGATTCGGTCGCCGCTTTTTATTCAAAAAATCAGAGCAGCATATCGGAATTTGAATCCAAAAAGGGTATATATTACATTATGAAAAATCTTTCCGATGTTTCGGATTATGATTTGTATATTACCGATAATTACGGGGTAATAAAGATTTGTTCGTGTGATAATTGGCTGAAAACCGGACATTGTGTGCATAGCGATGCGTTTGTTGATAAGAAATTTTTTAAAAAGGTTTTAAACAAAACTAACGGCGAGATTACAAACTTAGGCATTTATAAAAAACCTCATTATGCCTATGCGGTGCCGATAACCGCAGATGACGGAAGCGTAGTAGGAACCGTAATAGCCGCTTCGCCGATATCAGGGCTTAATTCACTTTTTGCAAGCATAGGAAAAATATATCTGTTTAGTGCAATTTTTCCGCTTGTAATTATCTTTGCGGCGCTTTATATAATAACATACAGGCTTACAAAACCGCTTAAGCTTATGTCGGTTGCGGCAAAGTCTATGGCAAACGGGGATTTTTCCAAGCGTATTCCCGTTACAAGCGATGACGAAATAGGTGAGCTTGCGGTTTCGTTTAATCAGATGACAAATTCACTTTCAAGGCTTGAAAGTATGCGAAAAAGCTTTGTGGCAGATGTTTCCCATGAGCTTAAAACTCCTATGACAACCATTGGCGGATTTATAGACGGCATCATAGACGGAACAATAGAACCCGAAAAGGAAAAATACTATTTAAAGCTTGTGTCCGAGGAAATTAACCGTCTTTCCCGTATGGTACAAACAATGCTAAACGCTTCAAGGCTTGAATCGGATGAATTTGTGCTTAAATACGAAAATTTCGATTTAAGAGAGCTTATTATTAATGTTGTTATAGGTCTTGAACAGCAGATAGAGAAGAAAAATATAAGCATTTTCGGTCTTGATACATTAACATCTGTTAATTTAAACGCAGATAAAGACCTTATTTACCGTGTTATCTATAACCTTACAGATAACGCAATAAAATTTACAAATGACGGCGGCGAAATAACATTTAAGCTTATATCCGATAATAAAAATTTAAAATTCTCGGTTAAGAATACCGGCGAAGGAATAAGCGAATCAGATTTACCCTATTTGTTTGAAAGGTTTTATAAAACAGATAAATCCCGTTCGGAAAATAAAAACAGTACCGGACTCGGGCTTTATATAGTAAAAACAATAGTAAATAAACACGGCGGAAATATTACGGCTTCAAGCAAGAAAAACGAAGCCACGGAATTTGATGTGGTATTACCGCTTAACGGCAGGGGACAGTAGATATGGATAACTTTGAAAACAGTAACGGATTTTTAAACGGCGGTGAGGAAAATAATGCCGGCTATCAGGAAAACAGCCCGCAGGTTACGGAAGTAAATGATTATGACAGTAATGTTAATTATTTAAACGAAAACATTAATAATAATGCTTATCAACAGCCGGAGCCTTTTGCAGAAAAGCCTCAACCCACACAGGGAAACAATAATTATAATTTTGAAAAGGTTTTAATTACTCCTGTAACCGAAATTACCGATTACAAGCCTATGGCAAAGGGGCTTAAAGTATTTTCGGTTATTATGGCAGTTGTTATTGCTTTAACCGCTTCGTGCGTTGCGGGATACTTTTTCGGAAAGAAAAGCGTTCCTAATTCCTATCTGAAAAAAATACCGTTATCACTTTCCGCAAAGCCTGCCGATACAGACGAAATGACCGCCGCACAGGTTTATGATATGGTTAATAAATCGGTTGTGGGGATAACTATATATAATAAAGCCGGCGAATCCGCACAGGCATCCGGTGTTATTTACACCAAAGACGGATATGTAGTAACAAATGACCATATATACGCAGAAATTCCTGCCGCAAAGTTTATCATTTACGATTATAACGGTAATGAGTATAATGCCGAATATGTTGCGGGAGATTCCGTCAGCGACCTTTCTCTTTTAAAAATAACAAACGGCAAAGATTTTACCGTTCCTGATTTCGGCAATTCAGATGAAATTGTCTACGGCGAAAGCGTTGTTGCAATCGGCAGACCGAGCGATGCTAAAGCGGATTCTTCAATAACAAAGGGCATTATTTCGCATACAAAGCGCAGAATGCAGACAACATCAAATTATACAACCCGTCTTATCCAAACCGATAGCGCCATAAATCCGGGAAGCTCAGGCGGAGCACTTGTTAATATGTACGGTCAGATTATAGGAATTACCTCTTCAAAATTAGCAGGTGTTAATTACGATTCAATGGGATTTGCAATTCCTACAACGACTATGAAAAGGGTAGTTTCGGAGCTTGCCGAAAAAGGAAAGGTCGAAACACGGGCAAAGCTCGGAATAAGCTATCAGGAAATCACATCTGTTTTGGTAGAAATCGGCAAATATAAATCCACAGGACTTTTGGTTGCCACCGTTTCCGAGGATAGCGACCTTGCAGGCAAAGTAAATAAGGGCGATATTATAACATATGTAAACGGAATAAAAATAACCGGCTCGGATATTGTGCTTGATATTATAGATGAAAGTGCGGCAGGAGATGAAATAACGGTCACCGTTCTTGATTCAAACGGCAATTCAAACGATTATAAAGCTGTGCTTAAAGCCAATGTAGGCGAATCAAGCTATAGTCTTTCTGATAAGGGCTTTTCAACGAACGAGGTTCCAAGCACCGAAATTCCGGACGGTAAATCAGACGGCGGCACATTTGATTTCCCGCAGGGCGAATAATTTGTTAATAACGCATTGCCGCACATAAAACATTTGCGGCAATGCGTAAAAAATTATTGAAAATTTATATAATTTATAGTTGACAAAAACTTTATTTATGATATAATAATCCTTGCCGACATTTTACGGAAAAAGTAAATATGTTCGGACCAATAGCTCAGTTGGTTAGAGCAACCGGCTCATAACCGGTTGGTCCGGGGTTCGAGTCCCTGTTGGTCCACCACGGAAAAAGACACCTTCGGGTGTCTTTTTTCACAATTTACAAAGTAAGTTATTTCACATTTGCCAAGGGCAAATATTTCACTAAAAATACACACGCACCTTTTTGCGTTTCTTTACACCGCAAAGAAGTTTTGCTCTAAATAGGCCGGTTGCCTGCCGCCACCGAAAATAAAAGACGGATTGCTTCGATTATTGCTTGCAATCCGACTTATTATTTATGTGATTTTAAGTTTCAGTATCAAATTTTTTTCTTAATGCTTCCTTTTCTGCTTCCAATATGTAGGTTGGAATATTTGGATATATACATTCTTGGCATCTGCCGCATATATCGAGTGAAATTTCATCCAGCATACATTTATCATCTTTTTGATAAATGCAAAAAAAGTTCGAACATTCCATATTTACTATCCTCCGAAATTAAAAAAGTGCGCAGCCG
>JAZLFV010000138.1:0-19465 GCA_045615965.1 Acutalibacteraceae bacterium | reverse complement strand
CAAAAAACTCTTTCTTAGCATTTAAGTGTCATCTTAAAATTTTAAGAAGGAGTTTTTTAAATTGAACGGTGTACGAAGAAATGTTGCACCATTAGAACGGGAAGTAAAGGTATCTTCGACAAAGGTTTGTCGAGAGATGATGAAGTGTACCTGAAAAGGTCCAACTTGCACAGTTGTCAAAATGTTGCAGGTTGAGTAGCAGATTTAAGTTTAAGTTATTGACGAAAAATCTGTGGCAGGACACCTGAGCAATGACAGGTTTGTTCATCGCTGCTACCGTGAAAGACACGGCTGAAAAAATATTTGCTTGGATATATTTTCAGTACTTAAATCAAGCACGAAAGTTTCTGGGATTTAATCGGTAATGAAAATCCTTGCCGTACCACTATTCAGCGGTGGACCGATCCATTGTATCGGTATATGGTATTGCGTTCTCTTAAATATAGAGGCTTGGAGCATACTTCAGGTATACGCTGGGCTTGTTCCATCATGCTGACCTTCAGCCAAAATTAAATATGATTTACGTTTCGAGATAATGATGATTATAATTTCGAGAGTCATTTCGAAATCTATTCTCTTTTCGAGAGGTATGATTATCTTTTCGATATGATAGATGACAGAGATGATACTTATTTCGAAATGATGATGACTTTCATTTTGAGAGGCGCCGGTTTCTATCTTCTGAACAAGGAAGATAGAAACGCGACCGAGGGCGTGCCCGAGGGAGCGGCGCCAAGGCATAGTACGCAAAGTTAGTAAAAGAAAATAGGAGAAACGTACCTAATTTTATGTAAAAAAGTCCCTGGGCGTACTATGCCTTGCTATCATTTTTAGATGATAGATGACAATATTTCGAGATGATATTTTGATATGATTTATGATACACATTTTGAAATGATATATTGACTATCTTTTCGAAATTCGTTTTGAAATCAACTATCGGTGCTTAGTATGAAAAGATGATTTACTTTTCGATATGCTCCTGACAGAATCCTATTAGAGTAAGCAAAGATATAAAATATTAATAAGACCAATCTTTAACAAATCTGCAAAAGAATCTATCCTGTCTTTTTGAAATGATATATGACTGTCATTTCGAAATGAGCGTATGATCATCATTTTCAAATGAGCACAGGAAATATGATTATCATTTATAGAGCGGCTCCCATAGACTGCGAATCAGTCTGTGGGAGCCAAAATTTTTTATGATTAAAATTTTCGTCAATAAATCTGTTTCGATACCAACTGCCTTAATTAAGATTTTCGTACACAAACCTATGATTTTATAAATCATACAAAAAGTTAATGTTTTCTTGAAACTCGAAAAAATTATTCCTTATATATTTAATGTCCAAATATTTTGGTACACAGTTTCAACCTGAACCACTGAAATCTGTGAACGAAAATTTGGATAAATTAATGTGAGTTAATGTTTTCTTGAAATGGCATAAAAACATTATCCACATTTAAGTATCGGAAATTTTTAAAGGGCATCGAGTAGCACATAGATGTTTTTTATAAATTTACGAAATATTACGAAAGGAGTAATACTTATGAGTTTAACCCCTGAAGAACAAGAACGAAAAGCCGAGAACCAAAAGCAGAATTTGCTCAATCAAACTCTTCCTGTGATTGATAGGTCAAATCAAGGAAGTTTTAAAACACGTAGACGCTATAAAGCAGTAATGAATAGATTCTGCGGGTATTTAGGAGAGAATACCACATTGCAGAATTTTAGAAATGTTGAAATGCGCCATGTACGAAATTATGTTGAGCATCTTCAAATTAGCGGTTGTAAACCCGGATATATACTTACCGAATTATCCGGCATAAAGTGGGTGCATCATCGAATGAACCCAAAAAGGAATTTACCTAAGAGCAATAAATGTTTCTTCGTTGCCAAACGCCAATTGTATGTAAAGGATAAATCTATTCTTCCGCATGAGTTTGATGACCTTATCAAAGTAGCACTTGATATGGGTCGTATTGATGCAGTTATCGAGGCTTATATGGATAGATATTTTGGACTTCGCCACGAGGAGTTTATAACCCTTCGTGTGCATCAAATTGAGTATGCACTTAAATATAAACAATTAAATCTTACCAACACTAAGGGCGGCAGACCGAGAGACATACCCGTTGAAACTAAAATGCAGGAGAACATTTTAAGACGAGTATTGGCATACGCGCAGAAAAACGGTAAGCGCTTTATGGACTATGTGATATGCGATAACCACACAAACAGCGTTAAAAAGAAAAGTAAATCCTTGGATAACTGGATGAACAACAATAAAAAGAAATTTATGGACCCCGAGCGCACCAAGTACAAAAGCCCAGGCAAACGGCCAAGAGAACAATCGATACATTGGCATAGTCTCAGACATTTGTTTTATCAAGAAACTAAAGAACGATACAAAGCCGAAGGCAGAATGACCGATGCACAAATAGAGCGAGAACTTTCGGAATCTATGGGTCATTCTCGCAACGTTGTTAATAACACTTATTCAAATGAAATAAAAAGAATCCGCTGAGTTAATGTTTTCTTGAAACTCGAAAATAATATTACTTAATACTTTCCCGAAAATCGAGCGAATGCTCAAATTCTGGTTGTCGGAAAGGAATTTAGTAATGCTGAAAACATTAAATTATTTAAATCAGCATAAACATTATGTAGGTAAGGAGGGCGTATTATATGAAGAAAAATAAAACTGAATATATTGTAGTTAATGCGTTCTCCGAAATTAGTGAGGCAGAACGCAAAGAAAAAATTAATAATGCAATTAGAACTCTTTGCGTTATGGATATTGAAAAATTATATGAATTAGATTATAATAATAGTGTTGCATTTCACGGCAGCACTCAGGACCTAAGTGGGAAGGAGTGCTTTGAAAATGCTAACTGAAATTGCGGATATTTATGTTCGCCTTTCTTCAGAGGACAGGGATAAGAAAAACAAGACTGACGAGAGCGAAAGTATCCAAAATCAAAAGACGATGCTAATAAACTACTGTATCGAGAAAGGATGGCAAATCAACGGCATTTACTGTGATGAGGATTACAGTGGTGCCGACGCTTCAAGACCTGCTTGGAATCAGGTGCTAAAAGACTGCGAAGAGGGCAGATGCACGATAGTTGTCTGCAAAACACAATCCCGTTTTTCACGTGATATGGAGATGATTGAACACTTCATTCACGGAAAGTTTCCCGAATGGGGTGTGCGATTTGTTGCGGTTGTTGATAACATTGATACGAATGTTAAGGGCAACAAAAAAACACGGCAAATCAACGGACTTGTAAATGAATGGCAGTTAGAGGAACTATCGGACAACGTTAAAGCCACTTTAAGTGTTAAGCGTAAAAATGGCGAGTTTGTAGGCTCTTTCGCACCTTACGGCTATCTAATTGACCCCGATAACAAGAATCATTTAATTATTGATGAGGTTGCGGCGCCTACAGTTCAGCGTATATTTGATTTATATATTAGTGGACTCGGGTACATAAGCATTGCGAAAATATTAAATGATGAAATGATTCCGCCGCCTTGTATTCACAAAAAGGAGCTTGGCTCTAAGTATTATAACGGCAACTATGAGAAGAACAATGCGCCGAGGACAACCTGGTCCGATTCGGCTGTTTATGCTATTCTTCGCCGTTTCGAATACACAGGTACTTTGGTGCAGGGTAGACAAGAGGTTGTAAACTACAAAACGGGTAAACGCCGTAAAAAGCCTCAAAGTGAATGGGATATTGTTGAGGATACCCACGAGCCAATTATTTCTAAAGAAACCTTTTATAAGGCACAGGAGATTAGGCTCTCCCGAGGCAGAGGTCAAAAAATTCCAAGTGGAAGTTGTTATTCACTTGCTAAAAAGGTTTTTTGTGCCGAGTGTGGTAACACAATGTGGAAGATGAGCTATAAGCTGCGTGACGGACGGTATAATTATCTTTCTTGCAGAACTCGTAAAACCACTAACGGAGTCTGTGATAACGAGCATAGTATTCGACTTGACGAGTTGGAGCAAATCGTAGTAGATGAAATTAATAAGTTGCTCGATAAATACTACGATAAAAAGCAGATTGGTAAGTTGGATGCACCAAAAAGAAAAAGGAACGGTGCTAAAACCTTGCTGTCGCAGATTGCAGAGCTCGAAGAAAAAGTAAAGCGTAACGATAACCGTATGGCTCAGATGTACACCGATAAATTAGACGGTGTCATCACCGTAGAAGAGTTTACAAAATACCGAGAAAACTATCAAAAAGAATCTTTTGATACAGAAAAACGCATCGAAGTTTTGAAATCAAAACTCGCCGCACTATCTGGCGGCGAAACAAAAACGGATACTAAATCTATACTCGAAAAGTACCGAAAAATTGACACTCTGACATTCGAGATAGCCGATGAATTTATAAGTAAAATCTTCATTGGAAAACTCGAAAAGAGTGGAAAGAGAGAAATCAAGATTGAGTGGAAAATTTGAGTATTTTCCACAGTCAAAAAATGACAAAATATACAAGATAAACAAAAAAGTGTAGTATTGGCTAACTCAGCCCATGGCGGATTTGACGGCGGCGCAATAGCCATTGACGGAACGGCGGAAAAGAATATAAATCTTTCTATTGCACTAAAGCTTCAAAAACTTCTGGAGTTAAACGGAGTTAGGGTAATAATGACCAGAACTTCTGATACGGCAACAAATGATAAAGGCACAAAAATACATTCAAAAAAGGTGAGTGATATGCAAAACCGCCTTTTGATTATGAGAGAAAATCCGAATGCGGTTTTTGTAAGTATCCATCTTAATAAGTTTACAACAAGTGCGGCAAGCGGTGCGCAGACCTTTTATTCTCCCGATTTTAAAACTGCAAAAAAATTGGCAGAAAGCATACAAAAAAGCATTGTCGGTTCGCTTCAGCCTGAAAACAACCGAAGTGTAAAGGTGGGAAACAGCAGTACATATCTGCTTTATAATGCAAAATGCCCTGCTGTTATTGTAGAATGCGGTTTTTTAAGCAACCGTGAAGACCTGATAAATCTTAAAAGTGATGAATATTGCACAAAAATGTCGATATGTATTTTAAAGGGAATTTTAAGTTTTTTGGACGAAAACAGTTGACGGAAAATTTTGGTTATAGTATAATGATTATGAAAAAATCGGAATGGAAGGATAAAGCGCTTTGAAAATTATAAAAAATAAAAAGCTGATAGGCGATATAAGCAATAACCGTATGTTTTCAATAGGCACATATTCCGCTTTGTTCTTTGTTTCGGCAGTAATGACAGTTTTAAACATTATCACCAAAAAAGGTATGTTAACATACTGCACGGGTGTGTTTTCCGTGCTTTGCATTGTAAATGTTATTCTATCCGTTTTCGGCGATTCGGCGGCAAGTGTTGCCAAATCTTTTTTTGCCGCAGAAGTGCTTTTGATGTTCACATTTTTTCTTGTTTCCGGAAATCCGGACGGATTCAGCGCAATCTGGATTTGTATGTTGCCTTCAATCGGAATGATGTTTTTTAACCGCAAGAGAGGTACACTTCTTTGCGCTGCAATGCTTTTAATACTTGTGTTTCTGCTTTGGCTTCCGGTTGGTAAGAAGCTTTTGCAATACGATTACACAAGCACTTTCAAAATGCGTTTTCCCGTGCTTTTCGTAGCATTCTTTTTGCTTGCATTTCTTTTTGAAACCTTACGTCTTAATGCATATAAAGAAATGCGGCGCATTCAGGATTATTATCATGACCTTTCAATTCGTGACCCTCTAACAAAGGTGCTAAACCGCCAAGGCATGTATTCGCTTGTTGAAAACGAAAAACAGTATAATTCATCAAAAAGCCTTACCGTGGTTATGCTGGATATTGATGATTTTAAAACGGTAAACGATAAATACGGTCATGATGTAGGCGATTTAGTGCTTAAAAAATTTGCCGAAATAATATCGGTAAACTTTAATGCCTTGATATGCCGTTGGGGCGGTGAAGAATTTGTCGCCATTTTTTCAGACGGTATGTTTGATACCGAAGCTATTGAGCGCACAAGGCGTCAGATAGAAAGAGAAAAATTCGATTACGGCGATGATACATTCGGAATAACAACCTGTATCGGTATATATTGTGGCGAAGAATGGGAGGAAAATGTAAATATCGATTCTTTCATAACTAAAGCCGATGAAGCAATGTATAAAGCAAAAATCACAGGTAAAAACAAGATTGTTTTTTATTCTGCCAAATCTGAAAACAGTTAAACATTAATAATTTTAATTTCGGCAAACCGTTCGAAAGGGCGGGACGCAAAGCCAAGGTGTCTAAACGAAAGTATTCGTATGATTGACCGGCTGCAATTAAAAATACAGCTATGGTCACCCCCATAAAGGAGGAAAAGTATGAAAAAGAAAATAATCGTTATAATTTTGCTTTTGTGTATGCTCATACCTATTGTAGGAATAATTATGATTATTCTTACGGGATACAATGAGCTTGCCGCAGCATTCTCGCCCTCTGCCGGAATGGAACGGGTTATGCAAATATATATAAGCCTTGCGGTGCTTTTGGCATGTTGGGCAACTCTATTTGTTATCTTAATAAGGCAACAAAGCGGCAGATTTTTTGATTACGGAAAAAAGGACAAGCTTACCGGTATAGGTAACAGAAGATATCTTGAATCAAAATATAATGGCTTAGAGCTTGATTTCGGTCAACGCAATTGCGTTACATATATTTCTTTTTCAAAGGAAAACGTTTTAAAACGCTTTAATGCCGCCATTGTGGATAAGCTTCAGGTGGCAGCAGCAAATAAAATTGCCGAAAATTGTATGGAAAATGAGTTTGCGGCAAGAATAGATACAGGTGTTTTTGTTGTTGTTTTCCGTTGCAGCGATGGTCTTCACGCCGAGCAGAGAATAATAGACCTTATAAATAAATTAAACCGTACAGAGCATAGCATTATATTTGAAAATCTTGCTCCGTTCCGTTCGGGTATTTGCATAAGCGAGAATAAAAATATTTCCGTTAATGAGCTTATCTTAAATGCAAAAACCGCTTATGATTTTGCCTGCGCCGATAAAATAAGTGCATGCGTATTTTCACCATCGCTCAAGGAAAAGCAAAAAATCAGAAATAATCTTCAAAAGAAGTTCCTTTGCGCAATTGAAAACGGGGAGTTTGAGGTTTTCCTTCAATGGGTTTACGATTCTCAAAAGCAAGCTTTTGTCGGTGCAGAGGCGCTTTCACGCTGGAACAGTCCGGTAGACGGCTTTATTATGCCTGCTTATTACATCAACGATATGCACGCAAGCGGGGTTATCGAAAAATTCGATATGTACATAATAGAAAAGGTGTGCAGTTTGCTTGAAGATTGGTCAAAGAATGAGCAATACCGTGATATGATTATTTCTTGTAATATAACCCGTGTAACTGTTTCTTCTGAAAACTTTATGGAAAATTTCCGTAAAATAATCAAAAATCACAAATTCAATCATTCACATCTTATAATTGAAATAACAGAGGATTCGCTTATCGGCGATATGGAAATGGCGCATAAGAACATTCTTGATTGCAAGGATATGGGTATACGTGTTGCGCTTGATGATTTCGGCGCCGGAACATCATCAATAAGTGATGTAAATAACTATCCCATTGATGTGATTAAGGTTGATAGGCAGTTTATATCCAAAATCACCACAAAGCGTGGTGCGGCGGTTTTGAAATCGCTTATTGAGCTTGCCCATAATCTTGATATGGAGGTTGTGTGCGAAGGTGTTGAAACAAAAAAACAGCTTGATGTTATAAGCGAACTGCATTCCGATTATATACAAGGCTACTATTTTTCATATGTTTTCCCGATAGACGAAGCCAAAAAGCATTTTTCGGAATTTATGGCTAAACAATGATACCGAATTAGAGGAGGGACATTGATGCCGGCAAAACAAAAAACAGTTTTTGTTTGTGATGTATGCGGATACGAATCACCTAAATGGATGGGACAATGCCCCGCTTGCAACGCTTGGAACACATTAAGCGAGCATATTGCAGTTTCTAAAAAAGATAGTATTTCTGCCGGAGCAGTTGCACATAAAACTGATGCTAAATCACTATTTTCGGTTTCGGCTTCAGATGAACAACGGTATATAACGGGTATTTCCGAGCTTGACAGAGTTTTGGGTGGCGGAATCGTAAGCGGAAGCGTTGTTTTGCTTTCGGGCGACCCGGGTATAGGAAAATCAACCATACTTTTGCAGGTGTGCAAGGCGTTTGAAAACAAGCTTAATATTCTTTATGTTTCGGGCGAGGAATCGCCTAATCAGATAAAGCTTCGTGCCGCAAGGCTCGGCATTGAGGGAAAAAATGTAAATGTTGTTTCCAATACCGATACGCTTGCAGTTTGCGAATATATAAAGGCGGAAAAGCCGGACCTTGTTATGATTGATTCCATACAAACTATGCAGATAGACGGAATATCATCCTCTGCAGGAAGTCTTGTTCAGGTAAGAGAATCGACCACGATGCTTTTACGCACGGGAAAATCGCTTAATGTTCCGATTTTTATTGTTGGTCATGTAAACAAGAGCGGAGATATAGCAGGTCCTAAGGTGCTTGAGCATATTGTGGATACAGTCTTGTATTTTGAGGGTGAGAGGAATCAATCCTATCGCATTTTAAGGGCGGTAAAAAACCGATTCGGCTCAACGAACGAAATCGGCGTTTTTGAAATGACCGAAAAAGGTCTGCAGGCGGTGGAAAACCCATCCGCTATGTTGCTTTCGGGAAGAGTAAACAATGTTTCGGGCGGTTGTATAACCTGCGTTATGGAGGGTACAAGACCTATTCTTTCCGAAATACAAGGTCTTGTTACAACAACGGGCTTCGGCAATCCACGGCGTATGGCAAACGGTTTTGATTTTAACCGTCTTAATATGCTTTTAGCCGTACTTGAAAAAAGACAGGGGCTTTATTTTTCAAATCTTGATACCTATCTGAATGTTGTCGGCGGTATGCATCTTGATGAGCCTGCCGCAGATTTGGCAGTTTGTATGTCTTTGGTTTCGGGGCTTCGTGATGTTCCAATATACGATTCTTTAATAGCCTTCGGTGAGGTAGGGCTTTCGGGCGAAATAAGAAGTGTGCCGAGGGTTTTGCCCAGAATAAACGAAGCAAAATCATTAGGCTTTACAAAATGTGTATTGCCTGCAAGCTCGGTAAAGACTCTTTCTTCCGTGCCAAGCGGAATAGAGCTGATTCCCGTTAGAAATTTAAAAGAAGCTATGAAGTTAATATAGCGGAAAGAGTTAAGATATGATTCTTTATTATATACGCCACGGTGACCCGATTTATACTCCCGATGGATTGACCGAGCTTGGAAAAAGGCAGGCAGAGGCGGTAGCAAAAAGGCTTGCGGTTCACGGAATAGATGAAATCTATGCTTCAACCTCAAACAGAGCTAAAATGACAGCCACACCGCTTTCGGAAATCATAAAAAAACCAATTTGCGAAATGGATTGGTGTAATGAAGCACACGCATGGGGGGAACTTTCGGTCGAAACGGGCGGTAAAAGAACCTGGATTTTTGGGGATAGCGAAATAAGAAAAAAATTCAGGTCAAAAGAGATTCTGAAGCTCGGAAATAATTGGTATGCCGATTCGTATTTCAGCGAAAGTATAAAATCGGGAATTGAGCGAATAAACAAAGAGTCAGATGCGTTTTTAGAAAAGCTCGGATATATACACGATACCGAAAACGGGGTTTATAAAATTGTTTCTCCAAATGAAAAACGCATAGCACTTTTTGCACATCAGGGTGTCAGTATGGCATTTTTAAGCCATATTCTTGATATTCCGTATCCGATTTTTTCAACCCATTTTGATATAACCCACACAGGAGTTTCGGTAATACGTTTTGGCGAAAGCGGCGAGGAAACCGTACCGATAATGCTTGAGCATTCAAACGATTCGCATTTATACCGTGAGGGTTTGCCGACAAAGTACAACAATCAAATTTATATCTGAAGCAAGTTCGTATAAGTTGCTTTATGTACGGTATTGACACATAGCATAAAGTAATTATAATTAATGTATAAATTTATGGGAGGTCTTTTTATGAAAAAGTTTTTTGCAGAATTTATCGGAACGGCGGTTCTTGTGATTTTAGGTTGCGGAACTGCTATGCTTGTAGGTTGCAGCGCCTCAAAGGGATGCGGATATATACTTACCGCATTGGCTTTCGGTCTTGTAATCGTTGCGATGGCATACTCTATCGGAAACATATCCGGCTGTCATATTAATCCGGCTGTTTCTTTGGGCGTGCTTATTTCCGGCGGAATGGGTATAAAAGATTTTATCGGATATGTTATATCCCAAATTTTAGGCGCTTTTGCCGGCTCATCGCTTTTGGCACTCATATTTAAAACAGGTAAGGTAAAGGATATGACCGGCGGTTACGGTTCAAACGGTCTTGCAGGAGTAAATAAAAGCGCGGTTGCAGGCTTGCTTGTGGAAATTGTTTTAACCTTTATTTTTGTTATTGCCATTTTGGGTGTTACTTCAAAGCGTGCGAACCACGGCTCTTTTGCTGGTGTTGTTATCGGTCTTACACTCACACTTGTTCACATTTTGGGTATCGGTCTTACCGGAACATCGGTTAATCCGGCGAGAAGTATAGGTCCTGCAATTATTGCCGCAATAGACGGAAACAGCGATGCACTTTCCTGCCTTTGGGTATTTATAGTAGGTCCTTTGGTAGGTGCGGCTTTGGCGGCTCTTGTTTATAAGCTTCTTGAAAAGCCTGCTGAAAATTAAATCACCTTTAAAAAACTATAATCTTAAATACGGATTTTTTAAACTGTATGCAAGGGACTATGGCAAAATGAGAATGTAGTTATAGTCCCTTGCGTTTTTTTGTTAAATATTGTATAATTTTATAAAAAAGGGGATGATGAAATGTTTTGTCCGAATTGTGGAACCGAAGTTGGTTCGGAAGCTGCGTTTTGTCCGGAATGCGGTCAAAGTATCGGAATACAAAATGTTAAGATTCACAGCGGAGAACCTCCTGTTCAACCGCAGATAACCAATACGGCAAATTTTATTAATTCAAAAAAGCCGAGTTCATTTTCTTCCATTGGAAGTAAAGCGCTGTTTTCGAAAATAGGAATATTGCTTTTATACATTGTTGTTGCTTTCGGAATTATCGCATTGTTTTACTTTATGCTTAATGCCGAAAATATGATTGCCGTTAAAAATTCCGATAATGATATTTTAACTTCTATGACATTTAAGGAATATTTAACTCTTTTAACAAGCGGAAACCGAATATTCTATCCTAATGCACTTTCAATAATAATTGGTGTGTCCGTGTATACACTCATTTACGGCTCGATTGCGATGCTTGTTATAAGCATAATAAACAACTTTTTTAATAAAAGCCAACTGTTAAATTTCTTTTCAGTTATAGTAACTGCTTTGGCGGCAATTTCAATCATACTTGTTGTGCCTGTATCACGCTTGACAGTTCCGGATTTTAATCAGGCACTTGCAACATCTGCCAAGGTGCTGATAGATGATATCGGTAAACTATCATTTATAAAACCCATTCTGCTTTCCGTATCAATAATTGCGCTTTCGATAATTTTCTTAATTGTTTCAAACATTATAGGTAAAGGGAGGACAAAAAATGAGTCAGCCTAAAAATATAAATAATAGCCTGAAAAAAGCAGGAATAACTATTGTTGTTATCACATTGATTATAGGAATTTTGTCTTCTGCATTTGGTTTTACGGTTTTTGCCATGAGAAAAAATGATTCTGTTGAAAAAACCGAATCGAATGTATCGGTTGATGATTCGGCGATGAAAAAAGAAAAAAAGCCGGAGAAAACCGAATTTCCGACCAAAGGATATGATTTAAAAAATGAAATATCTTTAAATGACGATGTCAAGGTATTATCAGAAGCCGATTCTAATGACATAATTTCTTCTATAACATCCGTTGAATCCGAAGAAAGATATTATGGCAATTATTTGGAGGTTACGCTTACCGGTGAAAACCATGATTCTTTATCAGATATTTACGGCGGCGATATTATATATCTTCAAGGTAAGGGAAATGAGCTGTTTGACGGAGACCAATTATTAAAAATCAACGATATTTACAGTTATGATAATCAAACGGAAATCAGATTAACAACTCCTTCTTTTGAAGAAGTGTTTAACAATGTAGAAGTTGCTTCTTCTGATATTCTTACAGAGGACAATCTTGTTTCTTCGGACTTTGCGGAAGGCGTGAAGGCGCATTTCGGGAAAATAGAGGATGAGTTTTCAACCCTATCGGATATTCAAAGCATAGGTGATGAAAAAGCACAGACCTTAGCCTCTGCTCAGGAAACAAAACCGACACCTATGACCTCGGATGTTGAGACCGATGACATCGGTGATTTAATTGTCGATATTGATTATAAATTTAAAGAAAAAGATAATGAAACTTCGGGAACGAAGTCATCATTTGGCATAAAGGGTGCTTTTGGTTTAAAAGACCTTGCAGCGCATTTTATTTGCGATATGCCCAGCATAACCGATGTAAATGAGCTTTATTTCGGCGTGAGCGGAAAATTTGTTGTTGACATTGACCTCTACGGAAAAATCGAGGGAAAATTGAGCGAAGAAGATAACGGGATTAAAAAGAACAAGAAAAAGCTTATTGAAATCAGCGGATTAGATAACAAGCGTTTTCCAATGGCTGTTTTTCAGTTTAAGGGTTCGACTCCGGTTTACATAACAAACAAAGCATTTGAAAAAAGCCGAAAATCCATTTTGCCGACCATTTATATTGTTGTTTATGCCGATTGGCAAGGAGAAATATCTTTTGAATGGAACGGCGGATTTGAGTATACAAAAAGCTTTAATAACGGCTTGCGAGTATTTAAAAACGGTCAACCGCATCTTGCCTTTGAAAGCTATCCTTATGTAGGTGCGTATGAAACTGATTCATCCTCCGAGCTTGTTGTAAGCACATCGGCTAAATTATCAGCTGATGTTGAACTGACAGCTCTCGGAGGTTCCGTCCTTTTCTATGTTGCCGGAATCAATTTCGGCGAAATCTCCATTGCCCGAATAGGCGTTCAGATAGAAGGCGAGATATCCGTATCAGGAGATACAAAGGACGGATTTAAGTTTATAGAACCTGAGGACACAAAGTTTTATATAAAATGCTTCTTGAATATAATAGAGGTTAAGGTCAAATTAAAGCTTGAAGGCAATAAATTCTTGAAAAATTTGAGTACTGATTTAAATTTCGACTTTTCGTTGATAACCCTTACCATTTTTGAAAAGGGTCATCAACCGGATAAATACCGTTGGAAAGTACCTGTTTCTTCTATGGAAGCGCCAACGGATTTTGAATCGGTAATGTCATTGGTTTGCGATGTTTCCGGCTCTATGGATTCTTCGGTAAGCACAGGTGAATCAAAGCTGGATGCTTTGCGTCAAGCCGGAAAATCAATAGTTTCAATGACAGAAGGTTGGGCAAAAAACAACAACGGCAATTTCGGATTGGGTATAATTCAGTTTGATGATGTCGCAGAGACTGTTTCAATACCCCATATTGATTACAAATTCTTAAATGAATGTTTTGATACAATAGGCAGAGGCGGCGGTACAAATATTACAGATGGATTGGAAATGTCCATATCTCAATTGGAAAATGTCGATTCTGAGAATAAAGTAATAATTCTTATGACTGACGGTCAGCACAATTCCGGCGGTGACCCTATGGACCAAACAGAAATTGCAAAAGAAAAAGACATTAAAATTTATACTATCGGTTTTGGCAGCGGTGTCAATGAAACATTGTTAAAGGACATAGCAGATACGACCGGTGGGGAATATAAATTTGCAAATACCGATAACATTATCGGTATCATAAGCGGATTTATGTATGCACAGCAGGCCGCAAATGCTACCGTTCTCACAGAACAGCAAGGCACGGTTGCTCAGGATGAAACAACAAAGCCTTCAAAATTCAAGGTTAGCGATGAAAACGGTAATTTAACCGTTTCTACCGCTTGGCCCGGTTCTTTTCTTGATACGATTCTTGTAGACCCCAACGGCAGAGAGGTCGATGAATCTTATCCGGGCTCGGCTATTGATGAAAGTAAGATTCCGTCAAGCATAATAGTTAAAAACCCGATTCCGGGTAAATGGTCTGTCAGAATAAAAGGCGTTGAAACATCTTATGAGCAGGAGCCATATTATACCATTGTTTCTTTTAAGAAAACTAAAAATATCAAAATCAATAAGCCGCTCAATACCCTTGAAACTGTAGCATCGTATTGTATTCCAATCGGATTATTTACTACCTTGGTAAGTGTAATGCTGCTTGTAGTGCTGATAAAGAAGAAAACGAAAGATAACTAAAAACGCATATAAAAGTTGTAAAAGTCTTGCTTTTGTGTTAAACTAATATCGAAAAAGATTTTAACCTGAAGAAAAAAGAGGTAATGTTATGTTCTTTTGGGATTCAACTTATATTTTAGTAATCTTGGGTGCTGTTATCAGCGCAATAGCATCTGCAAATGTCAATTCAACATTCCGCAAATACAGTAAAGCTTTCAGCAATAAGGGTTTTACTGCTGACCAATGTGCGTATGAAATTTTAAACCGTGCAGGAATTCACGATGTACACATAGAAAGAGTAAGGGGAAATCTTACCGACCATTATTCTCCCAACGAAAAGGTTTTAAGGCTTTCGGATAGTGTTTACGGTTCGCAGTCAATCGGAGCCATCGGCGTTGCGGCACACGAATGCGGCCATGCAATACAGCACAAGGAAGGGTATGCGCCGTTAAAGCTCCGTTCGGCTTCCGTTCCGGTTGCAAATATAGGTTCGCTTCTTTCTTGGCCTATTATTGTTTTAGGGCTTGTTATGGGATTTCTTAATTTGGCAAGAGTAGGCGTTGTTCTGTTTATTTTCGTTGTGTTTTTCCAGCTTATCACATTGCCGGTTGAATTCAACGCTTCAAGAAGAGCTATCGCAGTTCTCGAAAGCAGCGGTATGCTTGGCGCAAATGAGTTAAATGGCGCAAAAAAGGTTTTAAAGGCGGCAGCACTTACCTATGTTGCAGCGCTGTTTTCATCAATTTTACAGCTTTTAAGACTTGTTTTGCTGACACGGGGAAACAAAAGATAATATTATTTTAAACGCCCTGCTGTAATGATTACCGTTTACAGCAGGGCGTTTTGTATTTATAGTTTATGATTCACCGATATACTGACAAGGTATCAGCGGAAAATTATTGCTCTGTAATTTGATTTGGGCTTACAATATCCGCAAATTCGAACCTGATTAAATTCTTAATATCGCAAACCTTTACTTCCACCTGAAAGCCTACCTTTCCGGCGCTGAAAAAGATGCTTTCAAACTCACTTGCGGATTTGTGGAATACTGTGCGGAAGAATTTTTTCATACCTATCGGCGAGCAACCGCCGTGTATATAACCCGTAAGCGGTAAAAGCTCTTTTTGGGGTATCATTTCTATTTTTTTCTCCCCTACAACCGCTGCAGCTTTTTTTAAATCAAGCTCGGCTTCAACGGGAATGACAAAAACATAGTGCGTTTTGCTCTTTCCGACAGTTACAAGTGTTTTGAAAACTCTTTTCGGGTCTTCGTTTAATATTCTCGCTATTTCTGCGCCGTTTACAGCACCGGTTTTTTCATAGTTATATAGTTTATATTCCGCCTTTTTGCTTTCAAGAAGCCGTACAACATTTGTTTTATCGTTTTTAGCCATTGCTTTCTCCGCTTAAATAATTATAAAGACCTATACAACCGCTTAATATATCGGCGTATGTTTTTTGGAAATCTCCCGAAAAATACGGGTCGGCAACATCGCCGCCTTTATCCGTAAAATCCATTAGCTTTTTTATCTTTGCGTCACGGTCATTCGGAAAAATTCGCTCGATATTTCTAAGATTATTCTCATCCATTACAATAAACAAATCAAATTTTTCATACATATCGGGATTAAGCTTTTTTGAAAAATGCTCCTTAAACGGGATGTTATTTTCTCTTAAAACCTTTTTTGCAGGCGGATAAATCGGATTGCCTATTTCTTCGTAGCTTGTTGCCGAAGAATCGACCGAAAACTTATTTTCACATTTATTTTTTTGAATTATACTGTTAAAAACCGCTTCCGCCATAGGACTTCGGCAAATATTGCCGTGGCATACAAACATTATTTTTATCATATTCTGTGTTCCTTATTTAAGGGGTAAAAAATGAGAAGTTCAACCCGAATCCAGGTGTCGAGCTTCTCGCAAAAACATTAAATTTGAATTTACTTAAGCTCCGTGATACCAAGCTAAAAAAATGAGAAGCTCAACCCGAATCCAGGTGTCGAGCTTCTCGACTGGTCGGGGTGACCGGGTTCGAACCGACGACATCCAGTTCCCAAAACTGGCGCGCTACCAACTGCGCTACACCCCGAAAATTTAAGTAATAGGTAATAAGTAATAGGTAAGAGGTTAGATGTACGAAATTAAAAAACAAGCGGATTACCTACAACGCTATTGATAATATCATAAAACTTTAAAATAAGCAAGAATTTTTTTAATTTTTTGCTTTTAATTTCGCATTTTTTATTAACAAAAGGCACAAAGCAGAAAAAATGCTTTACTTTTCGGAAAGTATGTGGTACACTATATCTTGCTACCGTGTTCTGTGTTTTTGGCGTCTGCCGCAATGCGGTTCACTCACGGCCTTTGGCTCGGAATACGGCGGATAAATTTTTTAAGGAGTGAAAACAGATGATGACAGCAGAAAAGAAACAGCAGATTATGGCTGATTTTGCTATCCACGAGGGCGATACAGGTTCTCCCGAAGTGCAGATTGCGCTTTTAACAAACCGTATCAACGAGCTTAATGCTCATCTTGAAAACAACAAGAATGACCATCATTCTCGCCGTGGACTTCTCAAAATGGTAGGTCACAGAAGAAACCTTTTGGCTTACCTTCAGAAGAACGATATCGAAAGATACCGTGCTATCGTTAAAAAGCTCGGACTTCGTAAGTAATCCGGCAATCGGCAAACCGGGAGTAATCTCGGTTTGCTATTATTTTTGTTTTTTAAAGAATGTAAATTGAGGCAGATTTTTTGTTGTTTAGCGGTAAATCGAGGGCTTATTTCATATTATGAGCTTTGGATTTATTGCTAACCGAAAAATCTCTGCCTTAAAATAAAATTTAAAGGAGAGTTTTTGTATGTTTGAAAACTACAAGGTTTATGAAACCACTATTGCCGGCAGGCCGTTTAAGCTTGAAACCGGCAAAATGGCAGGTCTTGCAAATGCCGCATTTATGGCGTCTTACGGTGAAACAAGCGTGCTTTGCACAGTTACTGCTTCCGATAAGCCACGTGAGGGGGTAGACTTTTTCCCACTTTCGGTTGACTATGAGGAAAAAATGTATGCCGTAGGCCGTTTCCCCGGCTCTTTCGGCAGACGTGAGGGAAAGGCAAGCGAAAAAGCTATACTTTCTTCCCGTTGTATAGACCGCCCTATCCGTCCGCTTTTCCCAAAGGATATGAGAAATGACTGTTCGGTTGTTGCAACCGTTATGTCGGTTGACCCGGATTGTTCACCCGAAATTACCGCCGCTATCGGTGTTTCCGCAGCTATTGCGGTATCGGATATCCCGTGGGATGGTCCGATTTCTTCTACCGCAGTCGGTCTTGTAGACGGTGAAATCGTTATTAACCCGACATTAGAACAAAGAGCTAAATCCGATTTAACACTTACCGTTTCTTCCACAGCTGATTTGGTTGCTATGATTGAAGCAGGCGGTAATGAAATCCCCGATGACCTTATGTTTGATTGCATTATGGCAGGTCACGAGGTAAACAAAGAGGTTGTTAAATTTATAAACGGAATAGTTGCCGAAATCGGTAAGGAAAAATTCACATTTGAATCAAGCAATCCCGACCCTGAAATTTTAGCCGAAATAGAAGCTTTCTGCATTGAAGATGTTAAAAAAGCGCTTGATACCGATGATAAGAACATCCGTGATGCCGCACTTTTGCCGATTTACGATGCAGTTCACGCAAAATATGATGAGCAGTTTGAGGGCAACGAGGCAAAGCTTGATGAGATTATGTACCTTATCCAAAAGCATGTTGTTCGTGCGTGGCTTAAGGACGAGCACAAGCGTGTAGACGGCAGGGGAATAGACGAAATCCGTCCGCTTAATGCTCAAATCGACCTTTTGCCGAGAGCCCACGGTTCGGGTATGTTCACTCGTGGTCAAACACAGGTACTGTCGGTAGCAACGCTTGCTCCCGTAAGCGAAGCGCAGAAGCTTGACGGTCTTGACGAGGATGTTGAAAAGAGATATATTCATCATTACAACTTCCCGTCATATTCCGTTGGCGAAACAAAGCCTTCACGTGGTCCCGGCAGGCGTGAAATCGGTCACGGTGCTTTGGCTGAAAAGGCTCTTGTTCCGGTTATTCCGAGTGTAGATGAATTCCCGTATGCTATCCGTGTTGTATCTGAAGTTCTTTCTTCTAACGGTTCAACCTCGCAGGGCTCTATCTGCGGCTCAACACTTGCTCTTATGGCGGCAGGTGTTCCGATAAAGGCTCCCGTTGCCGGCATTTCCTGTGGACTTATCACAGGTGATGAGGGTGTTCACGGCGACTTTATGACAATGGTTGATATTCAAGGTCTTGAGGATTTCTACGGCGATATGGACTTTAAGGTTGCCGGTACTCATAAGGGTATCACCGCAATTCAAATGGACTTAAAGGTTCACGGTCTTACTCCCGAAATCATAAAAGAGGCATTTGCAAAAACTCATAAGGCAAGAGAGTATATTCTTGACGAAGTTATGCTTAAATGTATAGGTGAGCCGAGAAATGAGCTTTCAAAATATGCTCCGAAGATGCTTACAACTTCAATTTCACCCGATAAAATCGGTGATGTTATCGGTAAGCAGGGCAAGGTTATTCAGTCTATTCAAGAACAATGCGACTGCACAATCACCATCGAGGAAGACGGCAGAGTGTTTGTGGCAGGTCTTGATATTGAAAAGGCGAAGCAGGCTGTTTCTATTGTTGAGCTTATCGCAAATGACCCTGAAGTGGGAGCTATCTATTCAGGTAAGGTTACACGCCTTATGACCTTCGGCGCATTTGTTGAGATTGCGCCCGGTAAGGAAGGTCTTGTTCATATTTCAAAGCTTGATGTAAAGAGAGTTCAAAAAGTAGAAGATGTTGTTGCTGTAGGCGATAGGGTAATAGTTAAGGTTACCGAAATTGACGACCAGGGCAGAATAAATCTTTCAAGAAGAGATGCCCTTGTTGAGGTAAACGGCGCAGTTGTTGAAGACGGCGCAGACGAAGAAGAGCCAAAAAAGCCCCGCAAGCCTTTTAAAAAGCACGATAGATAATTTAATTATCGAAGAATAAAGTTAAAGGACACAAGCCGAAAAG
>JAZLFV010000137.1:0-2149 GCA_045615965.1 Acutalibacteraceae bacterium | reverse complement strand
TGGCGTCAAGACCTAACTCCTTAGCAAGCTTCGCAAGCTCGTTTTTGCCATATGTAGCGCCGTTTTCAGCCTCAACACGAACTTTTAAGTTCTGCTTTGTGCTTTCGGATACAACTTCGCCTAACATTTCGGCAAATTTTGCGGCGTGCTCAGCTTCCTCTAAAGCTGCTTTTTCCCAATAAAGACCGATTTCGGGATAGCCCTCTCGGTGGGCGGCTCTTGACATGGCAAGATACATACCAACCTCACAGCATTCACCGTTGAAATTTTCACGAAGACCGTCAATAATTCGCTGGTCAACACCCTTTGCAATACCGATTACATGCTCGGTAGCCCAGGTCATTTCGCCTGACTGCTCTTGGAATTTTGATGCGGGAGCATTACAAATCGGGCAATTTGCAGGAGCTTCTTCGCCCTCGTAAACATAACCGCATACAAGACATACATACTTTTTCATTTTATTTTCCTCCGAAAAATATAATATTATTACTTCCGTGAACAGTTTTTGCAGATACCGTAAACCGTATAAACACAGCTATCGGGAGAAAAACCGTTCTCGGTTGCAAGCAATTTACCGAAGTCGCTCTCAATCGGAACATCGGTTACCGAAAAGCACTTTCGGCATATCAAATGGATATGAGGTTCTGTAAAGCCGTCAAAACGGTCTGTTCCGTCACCGACAGAGAGGCTCAAAATTTTTCCGTTTTCCTCTAAATCGGCAAGATTTCGGTAAACAGTGCCGAGACTTATGTTAGGCAGAGTTTTCCGCACTTCCTCATAAATTTTAATTGCGCTCGGATGTGTTCTGTCCGCCTTTAATACACGGGCAATTTCTTCACGCTGTTTTGAATAATTTTTCATAACCCACCAAAAACAATAATGATTACTATTTTTATTATAATATAAAATTAATTTTATGTCAAGCGTTTTCTGCAAAAAGCATTAGCAATACCGTTAGTGAATCTTACCCGAATTATACTAAAATCCGGCAAAATTGTTAAAAACCTTGACAAGTCCTGCAAAAAAGGTTAACATAAGATTGTTAAAAAGTTAAACAACTTCAGGAGGCCATTATGGCAAAAGGATATATTTCAACATCTGTCATTCGAAGATTGCCAAGATATTATAGGTTTTTAGAAGACCTTAAGGAGCTTAATATTACTCGTATTTCATCGGGCGAGCTAAGTGAGCGTATGGGGCTTACGGCAAGTCAGATAAGGCAGGATTTTAATTGCTTTGGCGAATTCGGTCAGCAGGGTTACGGATATAATGTTGAGCTTTTGCAGGCAGAAATTGGCAGGATAATGGGGCTTAATGCTTTGCATCCTGCAATACTTATCGGCGTTGGTAATATCGGAAGAGCGGTTGCGCAGGAGATAAATTTCAACACCTTCGGCTTTCAGCTTATAGGTCTTTTTGACCAAAAGGAATCGCTTGTGGGTCAGATGGTTAAAAATGTGCCGATTCGAAGTGTCGCAACGCTTGACGAATTTTGCCGGGAAAATCACCCGAAGGTTGCGGTTATCTGCGTTCCGAAGAATGCGGCAAAGACCTTAACCGAACAGCTTATTAAATTAGGTGTTTACGGTTTTTGGAATTTTACGAATTATGATATTGTTATTGACCATCCAGATGTTTTGGTGGAAAATGTGCATTTCAGCGATAGCCTTATGACTCTTTCATATAAGCTCAGCAACAAAGAATAAACAGAAAAACAACAAGAAGCACGGCGGAGAATTTAATCTCTGCCGTGCTTTTATACTGTTTTATACTTTTAATTTTCTGCCAAAACTTCGGATTCGGCTTTTTCTTGAATATCGCTATCGTAGGAAAGAATCGGTTTAATACTTTCGCCTTTCTTTTTGCGTTTTATGTAGTTTGCCGTAATCTTTGCAACAAGCGGGGTAAGAACAACAACGCCCACAAGGTTCGGAAGCATCATAAATCCGTTGAAGGTATCCGAAATGTCCCAAGCGAGAGTAGAAGTGAGAACTGCGCCGAAAACGGTTGTTATACAATGTATAACCTTGAATACGGGAACGCTTTTTTCACCGAAAAGATATTCCCAAGCTTTTGAACCGTAATGCGACCAGCCGAGAACGGTTGTAAATGCGAAAAGGAACATAGCTATTGCTATAAACTTTTCGCC
>JAZLFV010000136.1:0-6184 GCA_045615965.1 Acutalibacteraceae bacterium | reverse complement strand
TATAAAAGCGGTCTGCCCGGGAGCTCAAGCCTGCCTCTTTCCTCAACAAGACCTTTTTCGATAAGGGTTGTTATAACGCCCGAACAGTCAACTCCCCTGACCTGCTCAATAAAAGCTTTTGTAACGGGTTGATTATAGGCTACAACCGCCAACACCTCAAATGCCGCAGGCGAAAGCGGTGTCTTTCGCTTTATATCAAAAGCTCGCTTTATATACTCTGCATACTGCTCGTCTGTTGCAAGCTGATATGTGTTTTGAAGTCTTAATAGCATAACTCCGATTTTTTGCTCCGAAAGCCTTTTGCAAAGCAACTCTGCCGTTTCCTCGATTTTTTCGGGTTTATCCTCAAAAACTTCAGAAAGCCTATCAATGCTCATCGGCTCTCCCGAAGCAAAAAGCACCGAAAAAAGTGCAGAAATTTTTTGTTCCTTGTTCATCGCTTATGCTCCTTAATGAGTGTTATTTCGGTATCCTCTGCCGTATTGCCCTCTATTTTTACACGGTTTGCCTTGCAAAGCTCCAAAACCGCCAAAAAGGTTGCAACAAGCTCCGAGCGGCTTTTAGCTCCGCTGTAAAGACTGCCTAATTTTTGTTTTCCGCCCTTTACAAGATTACGCATAACAAAGACTATTTTCGAAGATACGGCAACTATCTTTTTTGCAACTATTTTCGTAAACGGAGCAACACTCGGCGGCAGTTTTCTTTTTCCTCTTCCTATTGCTTCAATATAAGCATTAAGCAAAACATCGGAAGTATGAGTGAGCACATAGGGTTTATCAAATTCGTATTCTGTAGGTTTCCTTACGAAGCGGTCAAAGCCAACCGTCATCCCTGACAGTTTTTCCGCCATTTGCCTGCATATACTGTATTCAATAAGCTCGCCCTTAAGCTCTTCTGTAAGCTGTTCTATTTCATCGTGAGAAGGCAAAAGACTTGCCGTTTTAATATAAATAAGCCTTGAAGCCATAGTTATAAACTCACTTGAAATATCCATTTCCTCTGCCTTGAATTTTTCAATCTGCTCTAAGTATTGGTCTATAAGCAAGGAAAGATTTATATCAAAAATATTAAGTTTGTTTTTTGCAATAAGCGTAAGCAGAAGGTCAAGCGGACCTTCAAAATTTTCGATTTTATAGGAAAGCTCTGCTTCCATCTTCCCTGCCTCCAAGCTCAAAACAAATCAAAAATAAAACCTGTGACCGACTCTATACCGTTAATTATTCCGCTTGTTAAAAATTGAAGCGGCACATCAAGAATGCCCATATATATAAGAATAAAAACTCCCCAAATAAGATAACGCTCGTATCTCATAATCTTATAGTATGTTCTGTCGGGCAGGACGGCATTTAAAAGCCTTGAACCGTCAAGTGGCGGAATGGGAATAAGATTAAAAACAGCCAGCGAAATATTTATTTGCATAATAAATGTGAAAAACAAATAAACATAAATTGCAGCACTATTCAGAACACCTATGATAAGCAAAATAACATTCCTGATAATTGCCGCAACAAACGCAACTATTATATTTGAAACAGGACCTGCCAAAGCCGTAATCGCCATATCCCTTTTCGGATTTCTGAAATTGCGCATATTAACACTTACGGGTTTTGCCCAGCCGAATCCGAAAACAAGTATGCAAAGCGCACCTAAATAATCAATGTGTGCAAGCGGATTTAAGGTAAGTCTTCCCTGCCATTTAGGAGTCGAGTCGCCAAGCTTTGTGGCAACAAAGCCATGTGCAAACTCGTGAATGGGAAGTGTTAAAAAAATCACTATAAGCGAAGAAACTATATACAGTATTACTTCCGTAAGCGAAGCGCCGTTTCTTAAAACATTAATAAGCATAAAAACCTCTGTCTGTAAAATTTATTTTCATTATCCGTACTTATAAAATAACAAGCTCTTTTGTGCTTTTGGTTAAGTTTTCAAAACCCTTATCGGTTATTAAAACCATATCCTCTATTCTGACTCCGAACTCGTTTTCAATATAAATTCCCGGCTCAACCGTTATTACCTGACCGCTTTCGGTAACGGTTCCATCTCTTGTATTAAAGCATGGGGATTCGTGTATTTCGATACCGACACTATGCCCAAGCCCGTGACCGAAGCAACCGCCGTAGCCGTTTTCCGAAATAAACTTTCTTGCCGCCGCATCTATATCCTTGCAGCATACGCCCGGTCTTATTTTATCAAATGCAGCATTTTGTGCAGATAACACCGTGTTATATACCGCCCTTTGCTTTTCGGTTATACTGCTTATCGCAACCGTTCTTGTCATGTCGCTTCGGTAGCCGCCGCAAACTGCACCGAAATCCATAGTGATAAAATCGCTTTTTTGGATTTTTTTATCGGTCGGAACGCCGTGCGGAAGCGAGGAATTCTTACCCGAAACAACAATAAAATCAAAAGAAACACCCTCGCTGCCCAGACTACGCATATAAAACTCCATATCGAGGGCTATTTCCTTTTCGGTTCTGTTAGTGTCAATTCTGTTCAAAATATAATTAAATGTTTCGTCTGTAAGCTTTTGGGCTTCTTTAATATGCTTTATTTCATCTTCGGATTTAATACTTCTGCAGTTTTTTATAAGCTCACCTATTTTATTATCTGCCAAAAGAACAGAATTTGTAAAATTTTTCTTATATGAGAAAAATTCATTAAATCCAATTTCATCACATTCGGTAAAAACAGTTTTGATATTCTCCGATTCGCATATGGCATTTAATTGCCCAAAGGTATTTTCAAGAAGCACAACATTCATATGCTTTACAACAGATTTTGCCTTTTCAAAATAGCGAAAATCAATAAGAAAATAAGCATTTTCTTTTGTTATAAAGACAATTCCCGCACTTGAATTAAAACCGGTTAGATAAAATCTGTTTGCATCGCTCTTTATCAGCGCCGCTTCCCCGATACAAAGAGCTTGCTTTATTTTTTCAATTCGGTTTATCATAAAAAACAGCCTCATAATCCTTTTGTTTTTTTTAAAATAAAAAACAATCGGTAATTAAGATATTATTTCAAAAAATATAAAACATTAAAAAACATTCTTATTCATTGTTATTATACTACAAAGTATTATTTTTTTCAAGCAAAAAAGCCAAAGGACTCGGTAGGTTTCCTTCGGCTTTAATGAATTGTGAGTTTTAGTCTTTTTTCGGCGTTGGATAGAATATCTTAACACTTTTTATAATCGGCTGTTCTCTTTTTTTGATTGTTCCGTTATCATCGGTAGGCTTTGCCGCCTTACATACCTTATCAACAACCTCGATGCCCTCGGTTACATATCCGAAAGCGGCATACTGACCGTCTAAAAATGTTGAATCCTTATGAACAATAAAGAACTGTGAGCTTGCGCTGTCCATACTTAAGCTGTTCCTTGCCATTGAAATAGCGCCTCTTGTATGAGTAAGGCTATTGTTTACGCCGTTTTGCGCAAACTCGCCCTTAATCGTTATTTCGTTACCGTCATCGTCCCTATGACCTCCCTGACCGGTTCCCTCGGGGTCGCCGCCCTGCATCATAAAGCCTTCCATTATTCTATGGAATGTAAGACCGTTATAAAATCCGCTTTCGGCAAGGTCTGTAAAGTTTTTAACGGTTATAGGAGCCTTGTTGCCGTCAAGTCCAACGGTTATTTTGCCGTAATTTTTAATATCTATCTCGGCAATGGCGGTTGTGGTGAAGTCTTCGGGGAATACCACTTCGTGGAAAGTATCGGTTTCTTCTTCCGAAGAAACGTTATCTGATTTAGAATTATAGGTATAATCGTTATCCGCCTCTCCGTTTTCGGCAGTATCTTCACCGCAACCGGCAAAAGCACCGATTATCATAAGCGCCGACATAATAACGCATAAAATTTTAATTGCTTTTTCCATTTGTTTTTTCCTCTTTCGTATCTAAATTATACCTTAAACCTATATTTTCAAGGTTTTGTTTATATTTATTTACATTTTCTTCAGTTTGAGCATTTAATTCGTTTTTATAATGCTTTACTGTTCCTTTTTTAACAAATACCGCCTCAAACCACCTTGAAATATACATTGCAGGCAATAACACCGGCGCTTTGTTGAGTATCGGATATTTTTGTTTCATATGCGAAAATTCGGGGAATACCAGCCGCCAAAACAGTTTCTTTTTCCCGGATTCAACCGAGCCGCTTTCAAATGAAGCCACAAGAGCTTTGGCGTAAGTCCGATTTTCGTCTGTTCCGAAATTACCGCATTTGAACACATAATCGGTTATATAATCGGTTATGCTGTCACTTTGAGCATTTTCAAACCATACTTTAAGTGTGCGCAAAACATTCAAATAAAAATCGTATAAATCGAGAATTTTTAATTTATCACATATATAATTTTCATTAAGTTCAAATGAATTTTTGTAAATCCACAAATCGACAAAATGCTTTATTCCTATTCCCGACTCCCTGAAGTGCTTCGAAAGGTGGGCAAAAAGGAAAACATATTCATCATCGCAAGACATAACATATTCGTATGATTTTTCTGATTTTTTCTTTGCAAAATCCCAACCGTTTCCAAAGTATTTAATAAAATCGGTATTGTTGCTCGGAATAATCCTTTTGTGCATTTCAAGATAAACCTTATTGCCCGTCCAGATATGCTCATGGTCGCTTTCTTCACCCTCGGTGAATGAAAGTTTTGTTAAAACATCTCTTACCTTTTCGTATTGATTTTCTCTTATGAGAATATCAATATCGCTCATTGAGCGCATAACAGATGAAGGATACAGCTTTTTGAGATTAAGCCCTTTCAGCACCATATAATCAATTCCGTTTTTCTCAAATTCGGATTTCATCTTTTCTGCATAAAATTCCTGCTTATTGGAAATTAAAATATTAGATGAAACCTTATCTGAAAACGATTCGGGAATTATATATTCGCTTAAAAGCTTGCTTTTTTCAAGCCCTACATACAAAAGATTTGTTATACTGTGCTTTTTGCCGACAGTTGTTATTGTATCAAAATCAGGTTTGTAGGTAAATTCGGTTTTTTCGCCCGTGAGCGCACTTTTAACAAGGGAAATTATAAATCTTTGAGCGGAGTCCATTTTCTCAACTCTTTTCCAATATGTTTTATATAGGCTGACAGGTCCGAGCCTTTAAGGACGTATTTTCGCCTTTGCCTATCCTAACCTTTGTATTTTTTGCTTGCGATAATTATCATAAAGGGCATTTTCATTTTAAGTGCAACCAAGCAAATCTTACCGAAAAGCCCCATATTAAGTGTTTTCAGACTAATCCGTTTTAAAGCTTCATTAAGGCTTTCGTTCTTAAAAAGCTCTTTTAATTCTTTGCGGCTCTCACCGTATTTTTTATCCTTAGTTTTGAAAATCATCGGGAATTTTTCAATTAAAAGCTTAACAAGTAAATGCGCCGAATTATAAAGATTTTCTTTTGTTTCAAGAGCATTTTCTTTAATAAAGTTTTCCCTAAGCTCAAAGAGGTAAATAAGCTGTCTTAATCGCTCAAATTTAATAATGTGCATTATGGAAGCATCATTTTGTCGGTAGAAATATTCGACACCGCCACAGTAGCCGACACTTTCGGCAATTTTATATACCCGCAGCGCCGCCTCATAATCCTCTGCATAACGAATGTCTTCGTCAAAAAGGAAACCTTTTTCAACAATTTTTCGGCTGAAAAAACAAACATTAAAGTTAAATTCGTGGGAAGAAACAAGTTTTTTATAAACTATATCTTCTATTTCTGACCTTTTGTAAATGAATTCCGACTTTTCTGGCTTTGGAAAAAAGCTTTTACCGTCAAAAGACATAAGAGTCAAACCGTAAATTGTAATATCGGTATTATGCTTTTTTGAAAAATCATAAAGCTTTTCGCAAAAATTTGCGGCAACATAATCATCGGCATCAATACAAACGATATATTCGCCTGTTGCAATTTTAAGACCTGCATTTCGGGCTCCACCGAGCCACTTGTTTTTTTGATGAATAACCTTTATCCTATCGTCTTTTTTGGCATATTCATCTGCAATTCTCCCACAGTTATCGGGCGATTCGTCATCAACAAGTATTATTTCAATGTCTTTAAGTGTTTGATTTATTATGCTGTCAACACATTGCATTATGTATTTTTCAACATTATACATCGGTATAATAACCGTAACCTTTGGTATTTTAATCACGACCTTAATATATTACAAAA
>JAZLFV010000135.1:0-2453 GCA_045615965.1 Acutalibacteraceae bacterium | reverse complement strand
AAACCGAAAGACTGTAATTTGAAAGAAATTCGCTCCCCAAATCATCTATAATCAAAAGGTCACAGCCGAGAGCATCGTTATATGTATCATCAGAATTATGGTTAAAATGTTCGTTTTCAATGCGTGAAAACAGATTGAATGCCGAGCTGTAAAAGACATTAAAGCCTTTGCTTACGAGCTCGTACATAATACTGAGCGACAAATGCGTTTTTCCAAGACCTGTGGCACCGAAAAATATAAAATTTTCATTTGTTTCATTTGAAAACTTTAACGAATACTCCTTAAGCGACTTAAGAATAAGAGTCATCCGCTTTTTTGGAGCGCTGCCATCCGGCAATTTATCATCATAATAATCAAGGTCGAAATTTTCAAAACGGCAGGTTTTAACCGGAATAGAAGCATTATCCAAAAAGATTTTACCTGCAAGCTTCTTTATACAAGGGCAAATATCACCATTTATATATCCCGTATCGTTGCAAAGAGCACAGTCATACTGTATATCGCCTATTCCCGCTCTTTTTTCGATTTCGCTTTTAATTGCGCTATATTTTACACTTTCGGTTTTTAATTTTGATAACTTTGCATTATCGCCCGTAAGCGTTGCAATTGCTATTTGAGGACCGATTGCTTTAAGCGAATTTACCGCATCAAGGTATTCGTTATTCTCACTTTTTAAAGATTCAATTGCCTTTATCCGTTCAGCTTTTTTCGATTCAAGGGCATTCGTTTTTTCTTCTAATGCCAAAGCATAAGCTTTATTTATATTCATAAATCATTTTCCTAATCTTCAGAATTGAGCATTTTTTCATATAATACAAGGTCGTAACCCGCATAGCTGTATTTTTGGTCTTTTTTAGCGTTTGATATTTTATGCTTTTCTAAATTTGCACGAACATCATCGGGTTTTATCAGACCTTCTTTATGCCAATTTGCTATGGTTTTGGCACAGTACTCAAAAATAAACTTTGATTTTGAATCAACGCAAACATCATAAGCGATTGTAAGTATTTCGTCATCAAGCTCCCATTCGTTGAACCACAAATCGGCATATTGGGATTCCTTTGCACTCGGCTTTCTCTCTTCAATGCCAAAGGCTTTTTCGGTGCGTTTCCACGCTAAATTGAGCCTTATTTTATCAGTTATCAGTTTTTCTGCATCTATTATTGATTTTACCCCGGAATTATGCCACTCAACCGCAGTTTTTTCAATAAAACGAATGTTCATTTTATCTTCATTAAGTGCATACTGAAGCAAAAAAAGGCATACGGAAATATCAAGCCCCAAATCATCATATATGTAAAGAAGTGTCTGCGATTCGTTTGTTTTCAGATTTCTTCCGAATTTCATCTGTGCCTCGCTTAAAAGCAATTTGAAATTACTGTCCTCAAGACCTCGCTTTATAACATCCTGCCTTGAAGGTTTAACATTTTGAGGGGTAGCAGTTTTAACGGGATTATCATTTAAAACTTCCTCGCCGTTTTTTAAGATTACACCGTTATTACACCAGAATATCAGCGCATCCTCAACCTCACAAACCGGAATTTTAAGCTCACTCGCACATTTATCTTTATCAAATCCGTCTGATATGTGCCTGAAAAACCATAAAATTACCTTGATTTCATTTCCGGAAGCTAACGCTATAAATCTATCGGTAACCGAAGAAGGCAGAGAAAATGCGCTTGAAAAAGCCGAAGGATTAACATAATATTCCATTTTCTCTAATCTCCTTTTAAAATTTTAATTATTTTGTTTCAATATCCCTTATCAGCTTTCCAACAACCAAATATCTTTCATTTTCGGCTGAAGTGCAGGTGCTTAATGTTATGAGCCTGTCATCATCTGTAATTGTAAGTCCGTCTACTATGTTTTTAACAAGAGTGTTTGGATTTTTGCAGACCTCTGCATACTCCATACGCCCTTGTTCGGTGTAAAAGCTGTATGCGCTTAACAAATGCCTGTCATCATGAATAAAGGCAGAAACTATTTCGTATTGTAAAATATGCCCCGGCATATAAACATAAATATTACGGTTTGTATTGAAAAAATCCTTATTTCTGAATTTCTTAAGCGTTCCGAACATACTGCCGTTCATCATATTATGACCGTATATTACAGTATTGAAATCAGAAAAATCGTTTGAATTATCACGCTGGACATAGATACTGCCGGCTTTGTAGCTTTTCGTGCTGAAATCATGATTAATATAAAAATCCTCTTCCTTATCGTATCCGCTCATAAGAATAGGATAATCTATTGGCGTGCCGTCAACCGTAATCCAACCAATAACATCGTTATTATCCTTTTGAAGTTGGTTGAAATTAATAGGATTCTCGGGAAGCTTACCTTTTTTCTTCAAAGATTCAACATCTGATTCAGTAGGGACTTTAGCATCATTTTTGTATTTTTCGGCAAGCTTATTTTTTTGAGGTCTGGTTTTTAAATATATAACCACT
>JAZLFV010000134.1:0-3262 GCA_045615965.1 Acutalibacteraceae bacterium | reverse complement strand
CGGTTCAATAATATGTTCAAGCAAATTTTGACATCTGTCATTATTGTATTTTAACGGGTAATAACTTGAAATACAATTTGTAGTCGTAACCAAATTACCGGTATTTGGGTTTGAACGGCAATGCATCGTCTCTGCAAGCTCGCCGGTTATAATCGGCATATTGAACTCGTAATTTTTTTGCAGATTAACCATTTCCTCTAAATTTGTATGAAGCAATTTTGCATTCGGATAATTTTCTCTTATTGCATTTTTAATTTCGGAAACATTATTTTCTGCCAAAGCATGGTCATTTGTATCGGTAATAAGAATAATAGGAACATCACTTTTATTGATTTCTTCATCAATGTAACCTATTAACTTTTCGGTGAATTCTTCCGTGTTGTATTTTGAAGCAACATAAAGAGAAAATCCACCATAAAAACCTTGATAGGTATATATTTTAGTGCCGTCCGGAGATTTCCAAACAAAATGATTGATATTTTGCCGGTTTCCTACTCCTCTTCCAAGGTATACACCTTCTATATCAAACCCGGAAAAAATTTGCGGCATTTGAGCTATATGACCGAATACATCATTGACATACCCGTATTTCCATGTATCGGTATTCCATTTTTTTGCAATTTTTTCACCGAACAACAAATTCCTTATTAGACTTTCGCCCGAAACTAACATTTCATCTGGCATAACATACCAAGGTCCCACCAGGACCCTTTTTTCTTCTATAAGCTTTTGCAATCGCTTCGCTTTATCGCCGACAACCTCTTTATAATCTTCAAGTACAATGGTTTGCCCGTCTAAATTAAAAACGGAAAAGTCACTATTATTTTCGAGCTTTTGCATCAAATCATCAATGGTTTTTACAAGACTGTATCTAAACCCCTGAAAAGGCAAATACCATTCTCTGTCCCAATGTGTACTGCAATGATAAAAAATAGTAAGATTTTTATTATCCATAATGTTTTACTCCTATATTGTCGTTTTAATTATTCCAATTTCAGCAAAAACGACAGTAAATATTTAACGCTCTTTTCAAGGTCTTGTCTGCCTATAAGCCCCTCACTAAAAGCATCATACAAACGCTTACTGCTTCCGCAAGGCATACGAATATTATTTCCGGAAAGAAGTTCTCTGTAATGTTCCGCATAATTGCACCAATCTGTACAAATAAGTCCATCAAATCCCCATTCATTCCGCAAAATTTCGGTTATAAGCTCATAACTCTCCGAAGAATAGCGCCCGTTTACGATATTATACGAAGTCATAAGCGCCCATGGTTTTGCCTCTTTTACTACTATTTCAAAACCCTTTAAGTATATTTCCCGCAACGCTCTCTCGGAAACACGGGAATCACTTATATAACGGTTTGTTTCTTTATTGTTACAGCAAAAATGCTTTACACAAGAGGATACTCCGACAGATTGTATTCCTTTAACTACAGCGGAAGCCATTTTCCCCGAAAGCAATGGGTCTTCAGAAAAGTATTCAAAATTTCTTCCGCAAAGAGGATTTCTGTGGATATTTAATGCTGGATTAAGCCACATACCGAAATTATTTTCCTTGACCTCCAAAGCTCCTGCTTTTGCAGCTTCAAAGACAAGCTCGGTATTGAATGTTGAAGCCAGCATGGAAGCACACGGCCAGGAGGTTGTATAAACCTCACAGTCCGGCTCAATTCTCAGACCTGCAGGTCCGTCCGCTGTAAGCATTGACGGTATTCCGAAGTATTCCATATCTCCCATACCGTAGGTATTTGAAATACCTTTATTCGGCGTCCCCCCCACAAGAGTAATAAGCTCCTCAATGCTTAGTTGCTCAATGAATTCTTCAATGCTTTTCTTACCGTTCGCAACATCAATAAGCATAATTGCATCTTCAGGTGGCTTAACACCCCGTCTGTCCGGCAATATATGCTCTTGCGACCATGTGGGTTTTGAATGCCAGTCAGAATGCTCCGGCAGTTTTTCATATTCGGAAGTATCGCACATCCTGTATTCACCGTTTGACATAAGGCGTCTTGTTAGTTTTCTCGGTTTAGGACAACGATTACATTTCTTTATTATCTCATCATAATTAAAGTAAACTGTTGTTTTGAAAGCAATATTTCTTACGGAATTACCGACAAAAACGGTATATTCACCCTTTTCCAACACAAATGACGAATTTTCCTCATTATACGATGCCATTTCGCCGACAGGAAATTCAATTACTATATGCTCGCTTTCGCCCGGCAAAAGTTCTTTTGTTTTATTAAATGCCCTAAATTCCTTTGCCGGTTTATCAATCTTAGTTTGAGGCGAAGAAGTATAGATTTGCACTACTTCTTTTCCCTTGAAATTACCTATATTTTTGACATCCAAATTTATTATGATATTGTTTTTTTCTTTCATTACCAAAACATTATTAAAAGCAAAATCTGTATATGACAAACCGTATCCAAACGGATATATTACCTTTTTATGTGCATTTGGAATTGTTTCAAAATATCTGTAGCCAACAAAAATATCCTCGGTATACTCAACATATTCATCCAATTCAAGAAAAGACGAAGTTGACGGATAATCCTCTATTTTTGCAAAAGTATCGGGTAATTTTCCCGAAGGATAAGCATCACCGCATATTATATCCGCTATTGCACTTCCGCCCTCAATTCCTGCATTCCAAATAAGCAGGATTGCATCAATTTTCGGATTGTTTTGAAGCTCAAAAACATCAAAAACCGAGGGGACATTTAAAATCACAACGGTGTTTTTAAAAAGCTCTGTCGCAAGCTCAATTATTTCCTTTTCCTCATTCCAAAGCTTATATGCATTATCGTTCTTTTTAAGGTCAACATCAAATCCCTCGCAGGTTCTTCTTGAAATGGTGATTATTGCAGTATCACAGCATTTTGAAGCTTCGGTTATCAACTCTTTTGAATTGCTCGGCTCATGCGCCTTACCTTTCCAAGTTCCGTTTTCATACTGTTTTTTTACACTATCTTTATATAAATCGTTAAGCGGCATAAAGAGTGATATTTTATTCTCGTTGGCTTTTTGTTCAAACCCATCGCATATTGTTACTGTGTTTTGGGTTGAAACCCTGCCACTTCCGCCTCCGTATTCAACATATCCTGCACAGCCCTTTCCAACTAAGGCGACTCTGCTGTTTTTGTTTAGTGGTAAAAAGCCATTACTGTTTTTAAGCAGAACCACGCCCTCTGTTGCGGCGGCTTTTGATATTTTTCTTTGATTCTTACAGCCTGTTAAAATTTTTCCGTTTTCAC
>JAZLFV010000133.1:0-7477 GCA_045615965.1 Acutalibacteraceae bacterium | reverse complement strand
TTTACTCAACAAAATTTTTTCAATTTTTGTTGTTTCAAATTTTCCGTTTTCTTCATACCAGCTTTTTGAATGGTCCGCTTTTTTTCCGCTGATTTTATAGCATATATATTTATTGCTTTCTTTTACCGGTTGTTTTGTCTTGGCATCATACACAATCAAATAAACCGGCTTTTCTTTGCCGTTTGCCGAAGCTGAATTGAAATATAAAAATTGTCCTCTATCATACAGCTCTTTTTCCAAAGAGTTGGCAGAATATGTTTTTTTGTGCTCATGTGTGGCGGAATGGCCGGAACATCCATTATGTTTGTCTGTCGCAGTGAGCTGCGAGGTAATGGTAACCTCGTCTTTTGTAAGCGTATATGTCATATCATACTGACCGGATACATTGGAATAAACGTAATAACCGAAGACATTAATACCCTCAATTCTTTCCCAGCCGCTACCCGTCTTGGTCTGAGTTCCGGTTACCGTGATTTTGGTTATAACATCGGGGTCCGTATATCTATTGGATTCCTGATAAACAGTATTATCGGCAAATATGTTTTTATCGTTTGTATTGCTTAAATCGCCCTCATACTCAAATTCTGCTACGGATGTGCCGTCATCTTTTAAAAACCGAACAAGTCCGCCGCCATTATCGTCATTATTATTCCAAGCACGAACCTTACTAAAGGGTGTTTCCACCGCCTGCCCGCCTGACAAGACTAATTCATTATAGGTTGCGGTTACCATTACATCGGCATTCGGATTTTTAATTATGTTTCCGTCAGCCTGCAATTCGGAAAGTCTTGATTCAAAACCGCTCATATTATCCGAGCTTTGAAAGCAAGCCAAAGCGTTATCCGCCATAACGGTGGAAAGATAGCGGTTCCATTGCCTGTTAGAAGAATTTAATGCCGTTTGATATACCCCTATAGCAGAAACGGTAATAATGGAAATCACAGTTATTGCAACAATGCATTCAACAAGAGAAACGCCTTTTTTATTCTTCATTTAAAACACCTCAACTCTGACCGGTCACATTTGAAAAGCGACTTCGTTTGGAATTGGAAAAAATATTGAAAATCAGTTTGACTTGTTTTCCGTTACAAGTCAATGTGCAATATAACATACCGTTGTTTTTGGAGAAAACGCAGTTGGTTATCGTCTCGAATTCAACCGTCTTGTTAACGGTGTTCCCGGTTTTGGTATAAAGGCTTTTGTTTGAAGCATCAAATTGAATTATATTTTGGTCTACATACAACATTTTTGGATTTTCGCTGTTTACATCAATTTGTTTGGCAGAAGTCTGCCCTTGAACATTTTCGTCTTCCAAAGAATAGTTGTATTTTTTGCTGTCATAAGTAGAAATCCATTCATTTACTGCATTTTTGAATTTATTCACATCCGATACAGTTGTACTGTTTCTCTCTATTCTTATAGATTGATTTCGATAAGTAACAATAAATCCGCAAGCCATAGTAATCACAACAGATGTAACAGCCATAATAATTGTTAATTCAACAAGCGTAATCCCTTTTTTTGATTTAAGCATCTTGCGCCTCCGTATTTTCTTTGATATATTCTTTGATATATTGGTTGTATCTTGCTCGCTTCATAATTTTTGAAAAAATCAAAGCGGACGGACAAGTAATAATAAGAATGCCTATATATGTGCAAATAAAAGCCACAAAAAAAGTATCTGTGTTAAAATCATCAATTTTTATAATGGTAAACAGCATAAATCCGATTGAGATTAATGCACAAAGGAAAATGAGCACCATACAAATTGCAATTTTCTTTTTATCTTTTTTGTCAAGACAAACCTTATCAAATTTTATTTTTGGCATTTTCAAAATTTCCCCCAAATATTGCAACATAATCTGCATTATGTTGTACGGCAAGATGCAACAAAGAATGCTACATATAATTTTATTAATACAGTATATCATAAACCTCAAAGCAAATCAATAGTTTCTGAGCCAAAAAGTGAAGTAATGATAATCTGCTTCGCCGTGATAAAACTTGTGATTTTTTCGTTGCAATTTAAACACACCCGTGATATAATAAAACATAAGTTTATTTAAATGGGTGCTTTTACCCATAAAGGGGGACTCTGAAATGGTAGAAAATGAAAACCTTGAGATTAAAAATACTTCTCAGATTGAATTTACACGTCAGCTTATGTTAGAAGAAGAAAGAAAAAAAGATAAACTTTTTATAGTCCCTGTTATATGGGCATGCGTGCTCGCTGTTGCCTGTATACTTTTTACATTAGACGGTATGGGAGTTTTCGGGGAAAATGTGCATCTTCCGCTCGTTGGTGATAATGGAAGATTCAAGTATTTGAATTACAATATAGGTCCGATAAACTGTTATTGGTTTTTTATGCTTTTGGGCTTTTTGTTCACTATTGTTTCGGCTTTCTTGCGCGGCAGAAAATACCGCCTGAATTTAGGCTCTGCGCTTATTCTTCCGCTTGTGTTTTTCCTTGAATCGTTTTTGGGCGGAAAAATTCTTTTCGGAATTGAAAAGGCGGTTGAAAACGGTACATTCAAAAACTTTAGTATGGCAGGTCAATCGCTGTACGGCTCTCTTTATATGACCTTGCCGGTTATGCCTATATTTGCACTTTTGTATAAAAAGGGCATAAGGGATATGTATGACCTTGTTTCTCCGTTCTGGCTCATTCTTCTTGCGTTTGTGCGTCACGGATGCTTTTCTGCCGGATGCTGCGGTTCTATGATGTTCGAAGCAAATATGCACACGTTTTATCTGCCTGTTCAATTATTTGATTCAATTTGTTCGCTTTTGCTTTTGGCACTTACGCTTATTGCGGAAAGTAAGGAAACGCATATGATATTCGGTCTGAAGCCTTTTACGATTGTGCTGTGCGGATATTCGTTTTGCAGATTCTTCCTTGAATTTATAAGAACAAATCAGCCGCTTTTTTATAAGCTTACAATGTCGCAATACCATTGCATACTGTTCTTTGTAATCGGAATTATTTTTATCATATACGATAATAATCCGAAACACATAAGGCAATACAAAACTATACTTTAACTTTTTAACCGAGAGGGAAAACAAAAATATGGCTTTAGTTCAGAAAACTTCCGCACCCAAAAGTGCAAAATCGGATTTTTATACCGTTATTACGGTAGCTCCTGAGGATTCGGCAATAAAATTCTTTTCTATGACAGAGGGGCAAAAGGCTTCTATTAAAATGGAAACCAAAAAATGCAAGACTCGTCTTTTTGACGATGAATTTTTTGAAGTATTTGAAAAGCTTGTTAATGAGTATGCTGCTCAGCATCCGTCATCGCAGGCGGCGGGAGTTACACTTGTGCTTCCCGATAGAGGAGCCGCAACCGATATTTTAAGTATACCTACCTTAAAGAAAAAAAGAACAGAGGAATCATTAACCGTTGCAATTAACGATTTGTATAAAAATTCCGATGAGCTTAAAATTAACCGTGCGGTTATGTCGCAAAACAAACAGTACACATCATACTATGTTTCAATTATGCAAAATTCGTTACTTTCAAGATTTATGACAATTCTTGCAACAGCAAAGATGATTCCGCAGGCGGTAACCTTTGCATCGAATACTACGGTAAATTCCGTGGCATCGCTTAATCCGAAGCTGAAAAGCGGAACATATATGGTTATGGATATAAAATCAAGCTTCACAAGAATTGCCTTTGTTTCCAAAGGGCTTACCTGCGGATATTATACATTGCCGTTCGGGTATTCTATTCTTGAGCACAATACCCTTGCGGCAGAGGATATGCTTTTAAGCAGCCCCGAAGCCGAGCTTATTGTGCTTAACGCCAAGGAAAAAGCCAAGGCGAAGCAGCTTACTATGATGAATTACGAAAACGCCCAGAATATGGCACAAACGCTTGCCGAGGAAGAAGAACAGGCAACTGCGTTAAATGAAGCAGCCAATGCAAGAGAAGATACGGAAGACGAAGAAGATTTCGAAGAAAACAGCGGCGATGTATTCACAAACGGCAATTCATCAGTATTGCAGGCGCAAACAAATACCGTTATAAAAACATTGCCCAAAAAGCAGCCGAGAAAGCTGCCCAAATTTATGCTGCGTCCCGCTCCTCACGGTGAAGAGGAGTATTCCTATGAAAATTTCCGTCTTTTTGTAAAATGGGCACTTAACCTTATCCAAACCAATAAATCAAAGCTTTGGCACGAAAAGCCGGAGGCGGTTTATGTAAATATGCCTGAAGATTACGGTTTCCTCTTTGAAAAGGTAAACGAAGAAAAGAAAGAAAACGGTATTTCTTTTGAGCCGCTCAATCTTTCGGGAAGCGGAGAAAAAGTGTTTAATAATCTTGAATCATACGGTGGATTTTTCACATCCGAATTTAATTTGCAGAACAATTTTTAAGGTGGCTTTTTGGTGGATATTGAAACCTATTACCGTTTAACGGCAACGGTTATTACAGTATTATTAGGGCTTTGTGTAGGAAGCTTTTTGAATGTTGTTATTTACAGATTGCCCAATAATATGTCTTTGAGCTTTCCCGCTTCACATTGTCCTAAATGTAATTATAAGCTTAAATGGTACGATAATATACCGCTTTTATCATATTTAATATTAGGCGGAAAATGCCGAAGCTGTAAAGATAAAATATCGCCGAGATACATAACGGTTGAGCTTTTAAACTGTATTTTATGGCTTTTGTGCCTTTTTGTATTCGGTTATAGGGATGTAAGGTCTGTTGTTATGACCTTGTGTGCGGCAATAGCCTGCTCTATGTGTATTTGTATAGCACTTATTGATTTTGAGCACAAAATTATTTTCGACCGTTTTCATATTATATTGATTGTTTTCGGTCTATTATTTGCTCTTTTTGAAAGCAATTTTTCATTTAAGCAAATTGTTCTTAATATTTTAACAGGCTTTGTATGCTTTGGATTGTTTTGGATACTTGGTTTTATTGTAGGGAAAATGAAGAATGCCGAGGCGATGGGCGGCGGAGATATGAAATTCGTATTTTCGGCAGGAATTTTTCTCGGAGCTTCACGAAGCTTACTCTTGCTTCTTGTTGCATCTGTAACCGCATCGGTTTTTATACTTGTATCGAAAGCTAAAGATGGAAAAGAAAACGAAGAAGATATTCAATATCCGTTTGGGCCGTTTTTATCGTTTGGATTTGTTACGGCGCTTATGTTCGGAGAAATAATTATAAACACATATATGAAATTGTTGGGAATGGAGTAATGATATGCAACAGTATAAATATACGGCTGTTAATCTGCAAAAGCAGAAATTTACGGGAACATTTATCGCTAAGGATGAAAAAGATTTAGCGGTTCAGCTTGCTAAACAAAATCTGTTTTTAGTGAGTGCATCCCCGTATTCCGGAAAAACGCCATCTGCATTTTTTACAACCGGAACCGGCAAGGTAAAAATGCAGGAGTTAACTCTTTTCTGTAATCAGTTTTCAATTATGCTTACGGCAGGCATTCCGGTGCTTGAGGTTTTAGAATCACTAAAAGACCAACCGTTTTCAGCCTTTTTTAAAAGTATTCTGGATGTTGTATATGACGATGTGAAAAGCGGTGTTATGCTTTCAAAAGCAGTAGAAAAGCATAAAAAGGTATTTCCGGATTTCTTTTGCAGTATGTTATATGTTGGTGAGGCAAGCGGAAATTTAGAGCAGGTATTCAAGGCGCTTTCTCATTATTATGAAAAGGATGCCAGTATTAAAAGAAAGGTTAAAAGTGCATTTTCTTACCCCATAATGTTGGGAATTATGACCATAGGCATAGTAATTCTTATGCTTTTATTTATAGTTCCTACATTCAGGGATACCCTTTCCGGGCTTGATGTAAATCCAAGCGGTCTTACTTTAGCTATATTTAATCTTTCGGATTTTCTTGTCAAATATTGGCTTTATGTTCTTGCTGCAATAATGGTGCTTATTTGCGGCATATACATATTTTTGAAGTCTAAATCCGGAAAATATTATTCTGACCTTATGAAGATAAAGCTTCCTTTGGTAAATAAGGTGCAGATAGATACAACAACGGCAAGATTTTGCCGTGGCTTTTCGCTTCTGGTTTCAAGCGGTATGGATATTGTAAATGCGCTTGATTCGATTTCGGTTGTAATAAGCAATCAGTTTTTGCTTAAAAAATTCAAGGCGGCAACCGAGGATGTAAAGCATGGAACAGCGCTTTCCAAAGCCTTTTCAAAGCAGGATATTTTCCCACGCCTTATGATTCAGATGATTGCCGTTGGTGAGCGCACCGCAACACTTAATCAGGTGCTTAATGATTCATGCGATTATTTTGATGATGAGGTTGAGAATACATTAAGCTCGGTAACCTCAAAGATTCAGCCTATAATGCTTGTTATTATGGGTCTTGTTATAGGCTCTATGTTTGTCGCCGTTTATTCGCCTATGATTTCGATTATGACGGAATTGCTTTAATAATTAATTTTTCAATCTGTATTTGAACGGAGTTTTGATATGAATATAAACGAAGACCTTTTGCAATTTTACGTTTATAAAAAGATTATAAAGAAGAAAGATGTTGAGCAGATACTCGAAGAAAGCAGCCGTTTGCATACAACTGTAAGAGATTATCTTTTGCTTAAAGAGTATACAACAGAAGCTACAGAGCTTGAAGCCTTGGCTGAATATCATTGTCTGCCTTATATTGAGCTTGATATGCTTGATATTGATAAGGACTTGCTTGATAAATTTTCATTCAGCCTGATAAAAAAGCATAAATTTATACCGGTATCACTCGAAAAAAACGGTACACTTATAGTTGCGGCAGGTACTCCGCTCGATTGCAATGCAATGTCGGCAATATCCACGTGCTTTTCTGCTCCCGTAAGCTGTATTCTCACCCCTGCTACGCAGATTGAAAGGTATATTGATTCAATAGCGGCAGTTATTTCAACGTCAAAGGCGCTGTATGACCTCAATTCCGAAAAGGATGAGCGTATATTTGCAAACCGTGATGAGAACCTGCAGGGAATTATAACCCAGGGCGAAGATGTTATAAACAACCCAGCCGTGCGATTGGTTGATTCAATTATTAAAGAAGCTATCCCTTATAGGGCGAGTGATATACATATTGAGCCTTTTGAAAAAAAGGTTAATGTCCGTTACAGAATAGACGGTGACCTGCAAGAGCGTGCCGATTTCCCGATAGAATCCTATACGGCAATTTGCGCACGTCTTAAAATTATGGCAGGTATGGATATAGCCGAGCACCGCATTCCGCAGGACGGACGTATAAATATGACTGTAGGCGGAAAAGAGTACGATTTCCGTGTTTCGTCACTTCCAACCGTTTTCGGTGAAAAGTTTGTTATCCGTATTCTTGATAAAACCTCTTTCCACTTCAGCAGGGAGGATTTGGGCTTTACTGATACGGAAAGCGAGCTTGTTGACCGTATGCTTGCCCGCCCACACGGAATAATTCTGCTTACCGGGCCTACCGGTTGCGGTAAATC
>JAZLFV010000132.1:0-2385 GCA_045615965.1 Acutalibacteraceae bacterium | reverse complement strand
TCGTTTAAATCGGTATCTATTCCGGCTAAAAACATAAGCATTATAACGCCTATTTCAGCGGTATTTGTAAGAAAGTCGCTTTCCTTTAAAAGACCGAAGCAGGTGGGACCTAAAAGTATTCCGGCAACAAGTGCGCCCACAACCTGCGGAAGATGGACCTTAACTGTAATAAGGCCGAAAAGCTTGGTAAAAAGCAGTATAAGTGCAAGGGCAAGCAAAAATGTATAATCCATTTAAAAAAGACTTCTTTCAAACGAAAATCAAGAGAACACCGCATAGATGTTCTCTTTTTGCTATTAAGATTTTTAATTATCGAAAATTATGCGTGGTATAATTTCTTGGTTTGATATTTAGGCTCGCAGGTCATATTAACGCCCAATTTTCTGAAAGTTTGCTCGTCAACACGTGCAAGAATAACTGTTGAATGAGCCTCAAGACCTTTAAGCTTTGCGAGTTGGTCGAGCGCTGTTTTTGCCAAATCACTTGTTGCAGCGCATATTGAAAGGGCAATCAAGACTTCGTCTATATGAAGCCTCGGATTATGGTTGCCTAAGATTTCGGTTTTCATCTTTTGTACAGGCTCAATAATGGTCGGGGAAAGTAAATCAATATTATCGGGTATACCGGCAAGCTCTTTGAGCGCATTTAAAAGCATTGATGAAGATGCGCCCAAAAGTGACGAGGTTTTACCGGTTATTATTTTGCCGTCAGGAAGCTCGATTGCGGTAGCCGGATTTCCGGTAAGTTCGGCCTTTTGGTTAGCGGCTTTAACAACCGGTCGGTCATCTGTTCCTATTTTGAGTTGATTCATTAAAAGCTCTATTTTTGAGACCTCGGATTGTTCGCCCAAACCCTGACGCACATTACCGAGCGCAGTATAATATCGGCGTATGATTTCCTGATTTGCGGCGGCTATGCAGGCATCGTCATCGCAAATTGCAAAGCCGGCCATATTTACGCCCATATCGGTGGGGCTTTTATACGGCGATTCGCCTAAGATTTTCTCCATCATCGCATTAAGCACAGGGAAAATTTCAATATCTCTGTTATAGTTTACTGCCGTCTTTCCATAGGCCTCAAGATGGAATGGGTCAAGCATATTAACATCGTTAAGGTCGGCGGTTGCGGCTTCGTATGCCACATTTACAGGGTGTTTAAGCGGAATACTCCAAATAGGGAATGTTTCAAATTTGGCATAGCCTGCTTTTATTCCTCGCTTGTGCTCGTGGTAAAGCTGGGAAAGACAGGTTGCCATTTTTCCGCTTCCCGGTCCCGGAGCTGTAACAATAACAAGCTTTCGGGAAGTTTCTATATAATCGTTTTTACCGAATCCGTCATCACTTACTATGAGCTGAATATTAGACGGGTATTCGGCAATCGGATAGTGACGGTAAGTTTTGATACCTAAATTATTAAGCCTTGTTTCAAAGGCAATAGCAGATGGCTGACCTGTAAAGCAGGTTATAACAACACTACCGACAAAAAGACCTATTCCACGGAAAGCATCTATGAGTCTTAGGGTATCAAGGTCATAAGTAATACCCAAATCACCTCTGCGTTTGTTTTTTTCAATGGCATCGGCATTTATGGCAATTATAATTTCGGCATCGTCTTTAAGCTCAAGGAGCATTTTAACCTTTGAATCGGGGGCGAAGCCCGGAAGAACACGGGAAGCGTGAAAATCGTCAAAAAGCTTTCCGCCGAACTCCATATAAAGCTTATCACCGAAAATCGCAATTCTGTCACGGATATTTTGTGACTGAAGCTGTATGTATTTTTCGTTGTCGAACCCTATTTTTTGCATAAACCTTTAAAACCCTTTAACAGCCGAATTTTTGATTTCCGACACAGGTTATCCCCCTAAATATACATTTTGATACGAAATAATAAAACTATTTCTAAAAGGATATTATATCAAAACCGGTATCTTCTTGCAAGTATTTTTTAACGGAAAATAATGCAAATCAGCCCGAATCAAGATAATTTTTCAAACACGAAAAAATGATTATAGATTTTTCTTGACAATTACATTTCTTATGGTATAATAGTTTTTGCGCTATGGTGGATGTAGCTTAGTTGGTTAAAGCGCCGGTTTGTGGCACCGGAGACCGTGGGTTCGAGTCCCATCTTCCACCCCATTAATTATAATTTTTTATAGCTTTTTCGTTTCTTGGTATAAGCTTTACCAAGATTTTTTTAAATTAGATATATATTGGGGTGTCGTCAAGCGGTAAGACACAGCACTTTGACTGCTGCATTCGTGGGTTCGAATCCCGCCACCTCAGCCATATCGAGTATTCATAAGGGACTTGACTTATGAATACTCGATTTTTTTTGTTATCAATATATGCAGCATATTGCAGGCTTTTCAGCCTGCATTTTTTT
>JAZLFV010000131.1:0-2199 GCA_045615965.1 Acutalibacteraceae bacterium | reverse complement strand
GTATATGTCGGTTCCGGATTCACCGGAAATGAGTAATCTGCCGCCGTTTTTCAGATATTCATCAATTTTAGCTTTTAATTCATCGCTGATTTTGATTACATCGGGCAAAATAAGCAGCTTGTATTTGTTAAAATCTTCACTTATATCAATAAAATTATAAAGCCTGTTCTTTTCAAGCAAAATACGGTTTGCGCCTACATCGGCATTGCCGTACTCGCCAAAGCGCTGTTTATAAACAGCCTCGGCGGAAAGAACGGCAATTTCAGTAACGGCTTCTGCACCCTTGCACCACGGCTCTTTTGCTTCGACCTCGGCATAAGCCTTGCCGATAAGACCGAATGTTGATTTATTGAGCTGACCGTTCGGGTGCATCTGATCACCTACGGAACAACCGGCGCCGAATGCAAGCGAAAGTGCCGCTTCATACCTCAAAGCGTTTGGATGCTTGAAACCGCCGAATTCGCCCCATGATTTGTGGAATTTGCCCGTCATACCGAGAAAATCCTCACGAATTGTTCTCACATAGGAAGCAGAAAGCGGAAAATGGTCATAGCCCCAACCGCCCGTCGGCAGACTTTCAAGCTCAAGGTGTGAAACAGTATCGATCAGATCGGGTCTGCCCTTGTAAACATGACCGGAGTTATGAAAAACGGAGCAGTTCGGATTGTATTTCCAAATAACCCCGGCAACCTTGTCGCGATAATTCTTGAAAACCTGTTTGCCGAATTTTTTAACATCATCGTCGTTATGCCAATCAAGACCGAGTTTTTCCATATCTTCACGGCAGTACTTACAATAGCACATATGCTCATCAAGAATATCAAGGAAAATCTCACACGGGTTATAACGAACCATAACTTCTTCTATTTCGGCAAGAAGTTTATCCAAATACGGAGTATTCAGGCATATACGGTGATAACCGGGATGCGAAAAATCAGGTTCTGCATCAAAGTTATCCTTACTTCTGGCAATCCATTCGGGATGAGCAACAGCATCCTTTTCATCAAGTCCGGCTGATATGTAAACGGGAGCTCGCACGCCGATTTCGCGGCAGGCTTCAAGCTGTGCGCCCAGCAAGTCAAATTTCAGCTTCGGGTGCATTTCATTGACATCAGTCGGATGATAAGAATAACCGTGATGACATTTTGAAAACACGGTTATTGAATCAACATGGCCTAATTTAAGAGTTTTCTGCCATTCCTCTTTATTGAATTTATCACCCACGCTCGGAACAGCCGGTGATGTGTGAAAATCAAGGTGTATCTGCCTTAAACAAAAATCTTTATTCATAATTTCACCCAATCTTTATTTTAAGCCGAGTTCATTAAGCAGCTCGGCTGCATTGTTTATATCTTCGTTGTCCTGCGAAGCGAGATTTGTCATTCTGCCGACTACCCTGTCCCCGCTCATGGTCAATTTTGCGAATATCCTTTTTATATAATAAAACGGCAGCAAAATCTTAAACTTACGTAAAACAGGATAAGTATTGCACATGGTCTTGTAAGGCGGAAAAACTATGTTAATAAAGTTTTTCAGCTTATTATCATTATAAGCGCTGCGCATAATGTTATTGTTATCAAGGTTTCCGAATACGCCGCCGTCAAGTATAAAACGCTCCATCGCAAGAGTTACGGTGTCATGCCGGGCTTCGCCGAACCAGACATCCGTAAGCTCGCAGACTTTTTTGTAAAAGTCAACAAGCCCGCCCTGTTCAAGAAGCGACATAAGCTCGGTTTCCGAAAAATCAAGCTTCGATTTAATTAAATACAAATCAACAAAAGGCTTAATACCGCACCCGCCGTGAATAAAATGATAACACATGTGCGCAATATGATGAAACACGAAAAATGCACAGTTTTCGCGATATTCGCAATTATTAAAGCGCGTGCAATAATCCCAGACTTTTTCAAGCACACAGTCGATTCGCGGCAGATTTTCGCAGATATTGTAGTGCAATTCAATATGGATGCCGTCTTTCCTCAAAGAAACATCGTGGTAACTTCTTTCGCGATTCGTTTCAAAACCGTTTTCTGATAATACATCAAGTGCTTTTTCAATATCGGCTTCGTGAACGAGAATATCTATATCGCAGCTTGTGCGCATCCACGTTTCGGGATAAAGCGGAGCTATCAATGCACCTTTTAACGGCACATAATCAATGCCGGAATTATTGAGAATTTCAAATGCCGCATTTCTGAC
>JAZLFV010000130.1:0-5259 GCA_045615965.1 Acutalibacteraceae bacterium | reverse complement strand
AAGCTTTGACAAATTTTTCTTTTTGCTTTATAATTAAAATAATATTTTTGCTTTTATCCTTGGAGGAAGTCGAATGAACTATATAAGCACAAGAAACAAAGAAAATTCGGTAAGCGCATCCTTTGCAATAGCGCACGGTATTTCTGCCGAGGGCGGTCTTTTTGTACCCGAAAATATGCCCTGCCTTTCAAAGGAGGATTTTATTAAGCTTAAGGACTTTTCGTATATAGAAAGAGCCAAGTTTATACTTAAATATTTCTTAACCGATTTTTCGGACGAAGAAATCGAAAAATGCGTAACCGGCGCTTACAGCGGTACGTTTGATAACGATTTGCCTGCTCCCATTTCAAAATTGGGCGGAAATATGAATATATTGGAGCTTTGGCACGGTCCCACCTGTGCATTCAAAGACCTTGCCCTGCAGATTTTGCCCTATCTTTTAACAACCTCTGCAAAAAAGGTTTCAAACGGTAAGAAATCGGTTATACTCGTTGCGACCTCGGGTGATACGGGTAAGGCGGCGCTTGAGGGCTTTAAGGATGTAGAGGGTACGGAAATGGTGGTGTTTTACCCTCAAAACGGCGTAAGCGAGATGCAAAAGCTTCAGATGGCAAGCCAAAAGGGAAGCAATCTCTGCGTTTGTGCCATCAAGGGTAATTTTGACGATGCGCAAACTGCCGTTAAAAAGATTTTTACCGATGATGATTTCAAAAAACTTTTAAATGATAATAATATGGAATTTTCCTCTGCAAATTCGATAAACTGGGGCAGACTTTGCCCTCAGATAGTTTATTATATTTCGGCTTATGCGGATTTGCTTAATAACGGCGAGGATTTAAGCGGCGGATTCAATGTATGTGTTCCAACGGGTAATTTCGGTAATATTTTGGCGGCGTATTTTGCAAAAATGATGGGTTTTCCCATAAATAAGCTTATTTGCGCTTCAAATAAAAACAAGGTTTTAACCGATTTTATAAACACCGGCGTTTACGATAAAAACAGAGATTTTTATTTAACAACCTCGCCCTCTATGGATATTCTTGTTTCAAGCAATTTAGAGCGTCTTTTGTTTGTTTTGGCAGAGGGTGACGATAAATATGTATCTTCACTTTTTAACTCGTTAAATACCTGCGGAAGGTATGAAGTGAACGATAAAATCAAACAGAAAATAAGCGAAGAGTTTTACGGCGGATACTGCACAGATACCGAAACGGCAGAAACAATCAAGCATATTTTCGATGATTACGGTTATCTTATTGATACGCATACAGCCGTTGCCGTAAATGTTTATGAAAGATATGTAAAAGAAACGGGTGATGACCGTGTTACGGTTATTGCCTCAACCGCATCGCCTTATAAATTTGCAAACAGCGTACTGAAGGCATTGGGCGAGGATGTGCCGGACGATAAATTCAAAACACTCGATAAGCTTTCAAAGCTTACCGCAACCGATATTCCGGCTCCGATAGCTTCGCTTAAAACCGCCAAGGTCCGTTTTAAGGATGTATATTCAAAGGACGATATGATTAATGCGGTTAAATCCGCATTGAAGCTTATGTAAATTTAAACTCGGTATCCGGCTTTTAATTTAAGCCGGATACTTTTTGGACTTTTAAGGAAAAATCAGTCCTTAGCCTTAAAGGTGTCACAGCAGGTTTCGCTGCAAGTGCAGGCGGTTGAGTTTCCAACCTGAATCTGACCTGCGTGGCAGTAGTTTTCGTTTGAATGATAAATGCAATTCTTAACGCTGCATTTAACGCAGTTTTCCGTCTTACAGTTTTCCATAAATATTACTTCCTTTCTGACCTTTGCGGTCTTTATTATTTTGAGCATATATTTTGCTGTTATTCAAAAAAAAGAGGGTGTTATTTTGAAGCTTTTTGCCATTTCCGATTTGCATTTGCCTTTTGGAGCGGATAAACCGATGGATATTTTCGGCGGCTGGGATAATTATACAAAAAGGCTTCAAAATAATTGGCAAAAAATTGTTGAAGCGGAAGATACCGTTATAATACCGGGCGATTTATCGTGGGCGATGAAGCTTAGTGAAGCTTTACCGGATTTTGAATTTTTAAACAATTTAAACGGAAACAAAATAATTCTTAAAGGGAATCACGATTATTGGTGGAGCACCGCTTCTAAAATAAATGCTTTTTTGGGCGAAAATAAACTTGATACGGTAAAAATCCTGCATAATAATGCCTATAAGGTCGGCAAATATGCGATTTGCGGTTCAAGGGGCTGGGTTTATGACGGCACCTCGGAATTTGACGAAAAGGTCATTTTAAGGGAATGCGGCAGGATAGAAGCTTCTTTGAAAAGCGCTCTGGAGCTTGGCGGAGAAATAAAATTATTCCTGCATTATCCCTTTGCGTACGGCGATTATGTATGTAAGGAAATATATGAGCTTTTAAAAAAATACGGCGTAAAAGATGTATATTTCGGGCATATTCACGGCTCCGGCAGAAATAAAATTTTAAAGGAATACGGCGGAATAAAACTCCACACATTGTCCTGCGATTTGATAGATTTTGTGCCAAGACTTATAGTTTAGCTTGTTTTTGGATTTTTTGCCTGAAATTAACGCTTTTTTAAAAAAAATAGTGGAAATTTCAGAATTACTGTGTTATAATAATATGAATTTGCTTGGAGGTAATTATAAATGAGTTTAAAAGAAACGAAAAAGCTTGAAACAAACAAGTACAGCCTTGAAATTATCGTAGACGGCGAAAAGTTCCGTGAGGCGATTAAAGAGGCTTATAAGAAGAACGGAAAGAAGATAAATGTTCCGGGCTTCAGAAAGGGCAAAGCACCGCTTCATATGATTGAAACCTACTACGGCGTTGAGGTTTTCTATGAGGACGCTATGAACCTTTTGTACAATGATGTTGTAAATGAGGCAATAGAGGAATCAGGTCTTAAAACCATCGAAGATAAAATGGATTTTGAGCTTGTTTCAATTTCCAAAGAGGACGGCGTTGATTTTAAAATCACCGTTACTACATACCCCGAAATCGAAATCGGCGAGTATAAGGGCTTAAAGGCAGAAAAGCCGGTTGTTGAGGTTAAAGCGGCAGAGGTTAATGCCGAGCTTAACGCTATGGCAGACAGAAACTCCCGTATGGTATCCGTTGAGGATAGAGCCGCAAAGAAGGGCGATACCGTTGTAATCGACTACGAAGGCTTTGTAGACGGTGTTGCATTTGACGGCGGTAAGGCAGAGTCACAGAATTTAGAGCTTGGCTCCAATACATTTATCCCCGGCTTTGAAGAGCAGATTATCGGCAAGAATATCGATGATAAATTCGATATCACCGTAACCTTCCCGGAAGATTACGGCGCTAAGGAGCTTGCCGGCAAGGAAGCAATTTTTAAAATCAATCTTCACGAAATCAAGGTTAAGGAATTGCCCGAAATAGACGATGAGTTTGCAAAGGATGTAAGCGAATTCGATACCTTAAAGGAGTTTAAGGCAGACCTTAAAAAGAAAGCCCTCGAAAGAAAACAGCACGCCGCAGACGAGGCAGTTGAAAATGAGCTTGTTGAGCAGATAGTTGAAAGCATAAAGGGCGAAATCCCCGAAGCTATGTTTGAAAACCGTCTTAATGCCTGTGTTGAAGATTTTGCATACCGTTTACAGTCACAGGGTATGAATCTTGACCTTTACTTAAAATACACAAACAGCACTATGGACGATTTCAAAAAGTCATTCCGTCCGCAGGCTGAAATGCAGGTTAAATACCGCTTGGCTCTTGAAAAGATTGTTGAGCTTGAAAAGCTTACGGCAGACGAAAAGGATATCGAAGAACACTATAAGCAGTTGGCAGAAAATTACGGTGTTGAGATTGATAGGGTTAAGGCGGCAATTCCGCAGAGCGAAATTGAAAAGGATATCGCCTGCACAAAGGCTATCGACCTTATTAAAGAAAATGCCGTTCTTACCGAAAAGTCAGAGGACGAAGCAAAACCTGCTGAAAAGAAAGCACCGGCTAAAAAGGCAACAACCGCCGCTAAAAAAACAACCGATGCCGAGAAAAAGCCTGCCGCAAAGAAAACAACAACTGCAAAGAAACCGGCTGCTAAAAAGACTGCAGATAAATAGTATTTGAATATACTTTAAAATTTAAGTCAATAATTTATTAGGTCGGGATGAAGTTTTCTTTGTTTCGACCTATTTTAAAAATTCATTCGGAGGATAATTTTATGGATATGAGTTTAGTTCCTTATGTCATTGAACAAACAAGCAGGGGTGAGCGTTCTTACGATATTTTTTCACGCTTGCTCAATGATAGGATAATAATGCTTAACGACCAGGTTGATAATGCAAGTGCGAGCGTTATTATAGCGCAGATGCTTTATCTTGAGGGGCAGGACCCGGATAAGGATATAAGCTTTTATATTAACAGCCCCGGCGGTTCGGTTACCGCAGGTATGGCAATTTACGATACAATGCAGTATATCAAGTGCGATGTAAGCACAATTTGTATAGGTATGGCGGCAAGTATGGGAGCATTTCTTTTAGCCGCCGGCGCAAAGGGTAAACGCTATGCGCTCCCCAACAGCGAAATTATGATTCATCAGCCGTTAGGTCAGGCAGAGGGTCAGGCATCCGATATCTTAATCCACGCCAACCATATAAAGAAAACCCGTTTAACCCTTAACACCATTTTGTCCGAAAGAACGGGCAAGCCGCTCGAAATTATCGAGCAGGATACCGATAGAGATAACTTTATGTCGGCAGCCGAAGCGGCGGAATACGGTCTTATAGATAAGGTAATAACAAAGCGATAAGGAGATTATCCGTTTGAGAAACGAGGAAAAAGAGATTTGCTGTTCCTTTTGCGGCAAATCACAGGACGAAGTAACAAGGCTTGTTGAAGGGCCGGGCGTTTATATTTGCGATAACTGTATTGAGTTTTGTGCGTCTTTGCTTTTTAACGATGAGGCAAGCGCAAAGAAATCGAAGAAGTCTAAAAAGGGCGAAGAATTTGTTTTGCCGACTCCTGCCGAAATCAAGGCAAAGCTTGATGAATATGTAATCGGGCAGGATGATGCCAAGAAAACTCTTTCGGTTGCGGTTTATAACCACTATAAGCGCATCAACAACAAAACCGATGTTGAGCTTACAAAGAGCAATGTTTTGATGTTAGGACCTACGGGTGTAGGCAAAACCCTGCTTGCGCAAACGCTTGCAAAGATTTTGGATGTTCCGATTGCCATAACCGATGCAACAACGCTTACCGAGGCAGGCTATGTGGG
>JAZLFV010000129.1:0-3722 GCA_045615965.1 Acutalibacteraceae bacterium | reverse complement strand
ACCAGATTGTGGAACAAGAATTTTCCGCTGTGGCTTCGTTAAAATACTCGTAAATCCGTCAGGATTTACTGCGTTTTGTGCCTCGCACAACAAAAAATTTTTAAATTACAAAATTCTTCGACCCAAAAGGTGAAGTTCTTTGAGTGGATTTTGGTGAAGCGAAGCACATAAGGCTGTCGCCTATGTGCGACAATGAGCCGAAAGACGCCTAAAACTACCCTTTTGGGCTGGTTCGGGTTTGAATGCTTCGGTATAAGGAGGATTTTCAATGCTTGGCGAAATGATTAAAAAATACAGATTGAATTATCGAATCTCACAGGTAACTTTGGCAAAAGCTTTAGGGGTATCAAAGCAAAGCGTTTCAAATTGGGAAAATGACAATATCCAACCGTCTATTGAAATTCTCATAAAACTTGCCGAATATTTTTCGGTCAGCACCGACAGTTTGCTTGGAATTTCAACAGATACTGTTATTGATGTTTCGGGTCTTAACGATTCCGAAAAAGCCCACATACGCATACTGATTGAGGATTTAAGAGCGGCTCACGGGTCAAATATTCCGAAAGTCAATAACTAAAATATTGACTTTTTGTATTTTTGGTGTATAATAAGCATATAGTTTTAAAAAGGCTTTGAGAAAGAAAAGTAGCGGTAAAAACGGCTTTAAGTGAGTTGCAGATAGTGGAAATGCAACAGCTAGCCTACCGTGAAGAACACTTTTTAGCCGCAATCTGAAAAACGTTTTGTTTAGTAGGTGCGCCGTACGGGCACGTTACAGCCTGAAGCAGTTATTGCTGTGAGTCGGCCGCAATTTGCGGTAAATCGGGTGGCACCGCGGATATTGAATTTTACGCCTATTCGTCCTGATGTTTTCAGGAGAATAGGCGTTATTTTTTTATTTTCGGAGGTAATTTTATGAAACACACAGACATTTTTGAAGTATTAAACGACAAAGCCCTTGTTAATAATAATGTTACTGTTTGCGGTTGGGTAAGAACATCAAGAGATTCCAAAAATATGGCATTTTTGGAGCTTAATGACGGTACAACGCTTAAGCATTTGCAGATTGTTATTGACAAAGAAAAAATATCAGATGTAAGTGAATTTATGAAGCTCGGCACATCACTTAAGGTAATGGGCGAGCTTGTAAATTCGGTTGTTGCCAACGACAGCGTTGAAATAAATGCCGAAAAAATTGAAGTTTTGGGTGTTTGCCCGCCCGAATATCCGTTACAGAAAAAGCGTCACACCCTTGAATACTTGCGCACTATTCCTGCGCTTCGTGTGCGCACAAACACATTTAATGCAGTTTTCCGTGTACGCTCGGTTGTGTCTGCATCAATTCACGAATTTTTCCAAAGCAACCGCTACACATACATTCATACTCCGCTTATCACCGCTTCCGATTGCGAGGGTGCAGGCGAGATGTTCAGAGTAACAACCGTAGGTGTAGAAGACGGCTTTAAAACACAGCAGGAGGCAGACGCCGCAGACTTTTTCGGTCGCCGTGCCGCACTTTCGGTTTCAGGTCAGCTTGAAGGCGAGGTCGCCGCAATGGCACTCGGTAAAATTTATACATTCGGTCCGTCATTCAGAGCCGAAAAGAGCAATACTCCCCGTCATGTTGCGGAATTTTGGCATGTTGAACCGGAGGTTGCCTTTGCAGAGCTTCCCGACATAATCGAAATTGCCGAAAGTCTTATAAAGCATATAATAAATGCCGTATTGGAAAAATGCCCCGAAGAATTAAAATTCTTTGATGCGCATTTTGAAAAGGGACTTATCGAAAAGCTAAAAAATGTTGCATCAAACGATTTTGCTGTTATGACATACACCGAAGCGATTGAAAAATTAAAGGCTTGCGGTGAGGACTTTAAGTATCCGGTTGAATGGGGATGCGACCTTATGACCGAGCACGAGCGCTATATTTCAGAGGTTATCTGCAAGCGCCCCGTTTTCTTAACCGATTATCCAAAAGAAATAAAATCGTTTTATATGAAGCAAAATCCCGATGGCAAAACAGTTGCCGCAACCGACCTTTTAGTGCCGGGTGTAGGCGAAATTATCGGGTGCAGCGAGCGTGAAGCCGACCTCGATAAGCTCCTTTGCGCTATGAATGCAAGAGGTATGAATCTTGCCGACTACGAAGATTACATTTCCCTTCGCCGTTTCGGTTCTGTTCCGCACAGCGGCTTTGGTTTAGGTCTTGAAAGAATAATTATGTATGTTACGGGTGTACAGAATATTCGTGATGTTATCCTTTATCCGAGAACTGTCGGCTCAATATCATAAAAAGGAAGATATTTATGGAAAAATATATCCGAAAGCTTGATGTTTTGGAAACCCAAAAAGCCATTCGCTTTTTACGGCACAAATTTGAAGAAAATCTTTGTAATGCTTTAAATTTAACAAGAGCCTCTGCTCCGCTTTTTGTTAAAAAGGGCAGCGGACTCAACGATGATTTAAACGGTGTTGAGCGCCCCGTTTCTTTTGATATTCTTCAAACGGGCGAAATTGTTGAAGTTGTCCACAGCCTTGCAAAGTGGAAAAGAATGGCGCTAAAACAGTATAACTTTCCCGTCCATTCGGGGCTTTATACCGATATGAATGCAATACGGCGTGACGAAACCTGCGACAGTATACACTCTCTTTATGTTGACCAATGGGATTGGGAAAAGGTTATAACAAAAGAGGACAGAACGGAAGATTTCCTTAAAGAAACCGTTAAAAGCATATACGGTGCCGTTTTTGATACCGCCGAAGAAGTGGCAAAAAAATATCCGCAAATTGATAACTATCTTCCGAAAGAAATTAAGTTTATCACCACATCAGAGCTTCTCTCCCTCTACCCCGATTTAACACCTAAGCAGAGAGAAAACGAAATCTGTAAAAAATACGGTGCTGTGTTCCTTATGCAGATTGGCGGCAGACTCCAAAACGGTGAAAAGCACGATGGCAGAGCCCCCGATTATGACGATTGGTCATTAAACGGAGATTTGCTTGTTTACAACAAGGTTATAGATTCTGCCTTTGAGCTTTCTTCAATGGGAATCCGTGTTGACAGAGATGCTCTTTTAAAGCAGTTAAAGGCGGAAAATAAGGAAGAGCGTCTTGAGCTTCCGTTCCACAAGGCGCTTATAAATGACGAATTGCCCCTTTCGGCAGGCGGCGGCATCGGTCAGTCAAGACTTTGTATGCTTATTTTACAAAAGGCGCATATCGGCGAAGTTCACGCTTCGGTATGGCCGCAATCCGAAATCGACTACTGCAAAAAAATCGGAGCAGAATTACTTTGATATTCAATGGAACAAAGAAAATCGACAAGATTAAAAGATTATGATTATTCGGCAGACGGATATTATTTTATAACAATATGCACGGCACAAAAGCAAAAAATATTATGTGATATCGCATGTGAGGGTCTCTGCGCCCTCCCGAAAACAAACCTTACAAAAATCGGAATATGTATTGACGATGCCTTAAAATATATAAACGAAAATTACAATGCCGAAATATTGAAATATGCAATAATGCCAAATCACATTCATTTTATTATTAAAACAACGGGAGGGCACGGAGACCCTCCCCTACTACATTGTAACATTTAAAGCTTTACTTTTGTAAAAACATATGGTATAATAGAGAAAAAGGGGTGTACCATATTAAAAACAAAGAAATATATTTAAGTGAAGAAGAACAAGTGTATTTAAAATCCATAGTAT
>JAZLFV010000128.1:0-4197 GCA_045615965.1 Acutalibacteraceae bacterium | reverse complement strand
ACCTTCCGGTCTTGTGTTTTATTGGACACTTAACAATCTCTTTTCACTTATTAAAACGATAGTTTTGAAATCAAAGAATCCTAAAAAAGCCTTCTATGCTTCGCTTTCGTTAATAGGTGTGGGCTTTTTAACGGTTGCAATCAGGATGTTAATGAGAAAACGGCTGAAAATGCCGATTGCACTTATAATTGTAGGATTATTATTATTTGTTCCGTTTATTTTAACCTTGCTTAAGAAGAACGGCAAAAGCAATAATAACAACAAAAAATCAAAGCTTCATATTCCCGAAATAAAATCCGATAAAAAGGTGTTTATATTGGGGGCTTGCTTTCTTTCGGTGCTTACGGGCGCATTAATTCCATCGTCAGTAATCAATGCCTCTCCGCAGGAATTTATTGATATTAAATACTTCCTTCACCCGAATTGGTATATTTTAAATTCCATTCTTATAGCGGTTGGCTTGTATGTTATTTGGTTCGGTGTTTTTTATTGGCTCAGCTCACCTAAAATAAGGGCATTTTTCGACTTGGGTATTTGGGTTTGTTGCGGAGTTGCAGTTGTAAACTATCTGTTTTTCGGAAAAAGGCTCGGAACTATGTCTGCCGATTTGATTTTCGATAGATATAAGTGGATTTTCTTCCCGATAGGCGAAATATTATTAAATGCTTTGATTATAATTGCCTTATTTGCCCTGCTTTCAAAAATTTTCATAAAATTCAAAAAATATGTATCACGAATAATTGCCATTGCTATTGCAGCATGCATTTGTATGTCTGCAATAAACTGTGTTGCCATAAACAAATCAATTTCCAAAATAAACACAAAAGATATAAGCGATATACCGCCGGAAATATCCTTGAGCAAAACCGGAAAAAATGTTATGGTTGTTATGCTCGACCGTGCACTCGGTGAGTATGTTCCGTATATCTTCAACGAAAGACCGGAGCTTTATGAGCAGTTTTCGGGATTTACATATTATTCAAACACATTATCATTCGGCGGTTATACCAATTTCGCAACACCTCCGCTTTTTGGAGGATATGAATATACTCCAATTGAAATGAACAGACGAAAAAAGGATTCTATTGAGAAAAAGCATAACGAGGCATTGAAGCTTATGCCTAAGCTCTTTAGTGATGCAGGATATAATGTAACTGTATTTGACCCTCCTTATGCCGGTTACGAATGGACTCCGAATTTATCAATATATAACGATATAAAAAATGTAAACAAGTTTATAACCAAGGGCTATTTTGCTACCGAAAAATCCAAAAGAGTCGTTATTTCAAACCGTAAGCGTAATTTCTTCTGCTATGGCTTTATGAAAACTTTTCCGCTTCCGATGCAGAACCTTTTTTACGCCAGAGGCAGCTATCATAATATGTCACAGAGATTTTCAGGTCAGTCGGTTATAAACCAAAGCGTTGCAGAGGGAATAAACAACAGCTTTTACGATTCCTTCAGCACATTGCAGCATCTTCCCGATATTACTGTCGTTACCGATGATGATAAAGCCACATTCCTGCTTATGGATAACGAAGCAACACATGAGGATTGCTTGCTCTCAGAGCCCGATTATACAATAAGTAAAAAGGTTGATAATACAAAGTATGATAATGAGCATAAGGATAGGTTTACGGTAAACGGTAAAACCTTGGATATGTCAACCGCCCTGCAATACCGGCATTATGAAACTAATGCAGCGGTATTGATAGAGCTTGGAAAATGGTTTAACTATTTGAAAGAACAGGGTGTTTACGACAATACAAAAATTATCGTTGTTTCAGACCACGCAAGAGGCTTAAATCATATTAAAGAAATGCAGTTTGAAGAACTCAGAAGCAATGTCGGAAATCTTGAGTTTTACTGTCCTCTTTTGATGGTTAAGGATTTCGGAGCTACCGGATTTAATACATCGGAAGAATTTATGACTAATGCCGATGTGCCTACATTGGCTTTCAAGGACATCATAGATAATCCCATAAACCCGTATACAGGCAAGAAGATAAACAGCAAAGAAAAAACAGCTCACGACCAGTATGTAATAGTATCGAATCTTTATAACATATCGGTGAACGGCGGAAATCAGTTTAAGCCATCACATTGGTATTCGGTTCACGATTCGATATGGGACAGAAACAATTGGAAAAAGGTTGCAGAGAATGCCGTTTTAACCGACTATAAGAAATAGTATTTAGCATTATTTGGGGAACAGAGGGTGAATTATGTTTTCTAAGGTTAAAAGTATAGGTCTTTTCGGAATAGAAACATATATGATAGAAACCGAAGCTGATGTTTCGGGTGGGCTTCCTTGCTTTGATATAGTAGGTCTTCCCGATATAGCAGTTAAGGAATCACGTGAGCGTGTTCGCTCGGCTGTAAAAAATAGCGGATATAAATTCCCCATAGGCAGAATAACGGTAAATTTAGCACCCGCCGATAAGAAAAAAGAGGGCGCAATTTACGATTTACCGATTTTTCTTGCTGTTTTAAAGGCTTCTAAACAAATTAACTTTCCTATGGAAAACAGCGCATTTTTAGGCGAGCTTTCTTTAGACGGAAATGTTCGTCATATAAAGGGCGTACTTGCTATGGTAATTGCCGCAAAGCAAAACGGAATCCGAAATATATTCGTTCCTGAAGAAAATGCTCGTGAAGCTGCTGCGGTAGACGGCATTGATGTTTACGGTGTTTCATGTGTAAAACAGCTTATAGAGCATCTTTCGGGCGAAAAAGCGATAAACAAAACAGAATTTTCAGATAAGCCCAAAAGCTTTATAACCGAAATGCCGGATATGGCGGAGGTAAAGGGGCAGATTGTTGCAAAAAAAGCTTTGGAGGTAGCCGCCGCAGGGGGACATAATATTCTGCTTATCGGGCCTCCGGGCTCCGGAAAAAGTATGCTTGCAAAGCGCTTGCCGACAATTCTCCCCGAAATGACCTTTGATGAATCAATAGAAACCACAAAGATTCACTCGGTAGCAGGTATACTTAATAAAGATTTTCCGCTCGTTACCGAAAGACCTTTCCGCTCTCCGCATCATTCTGTTTCGCTTGTGGGGCTTACGGGCGGCGGACAGATACCGAAGCCGGGCGAAATTTCACTTGCACATAACGGCGTTTTGTTCCTAGATGAACTGCCCGAATTTAAACGGGATGCTATGGAGGCTCTGCGCCAGCCGATAGAAGACGGCATTATCACCGTTTCAAGAGCTTCGGGGAGTATAACATATCCAAGCTCTGTTATGTTTGTTGCGGCGATGAATCCCTGCCCGTGCGGATTTTACGGGCATCCGAGTAAGCCGTGTAACTGTTCGCAAAATGCAGTAACCAAGTATTTAAACCGAATTTCAGGGCCGATGCTCGACCGTATTGATTTACATGTAGAAGTCCCACCCGTAGACTATGAAGCTTTAAGTACAAATGCGGGAGAGGAAACCTCTGCACAGATTCGTGAGCGTGTAAACAAGGCAAGAAAAATACAGCACGAACGCTATAAGAAAACGGGTGTAACCTGCAATGCAAGGTTAACGCCGAAAATGCTCAAGGAGTTTTGTGTGCTTACAGACGAGGCTTCAAAGTATTTAGGCCGTTGCTTTGATGAGCTTGGTATGAGCGCACGTTCTTATGACAGAATCTTAAAGGTTTCACGCACTATTGCCGACCTTTCGGGAAGCAAAATGATAGAAAAACAGCATATTCTTTCGGCAATTCGTTTCAGAACACTTGACAGAAAGTATTTTACGAAGTAAAATGTATAAAAATCCGTTTTAACAGTCTTTGTTAAAACGGTATATTCGGGGGCGTAGCTCACCAGGTAGAGCGCAACATTCGCATTGTTGAGGTAGTGAGTTCGAGTCTCATCGTCTCCACCAAATGGACATTGGACGAACACCGTATTTTTTAACGGCGGATTTGCCGTTAAGGTGTATCTCTAATGCCAATTACAAAACACCGTTCTGATTTTTAGTCAGGACGGTGTTTTGCTGTTAAGTCTTGTCTTTATATTCCGGATGTTCTTTTAACCAATTTTCGTAGTATTTCTTGCCTTCCTCGCTCTCATAAAACTTTTTGATTTCAGGCACAAGGAAGTGTGCAAACTCTATTAAAAGACTTTTCGGATATTGGACTTCGGGGTTTGAATTTGAATTACTCAAATAAGATTTTTGCCATTATGAAGTTTTCCTAAAAAATATA
>JAZLFV010000127.1:0-2534 GCA_045615965.1 Acutalibacteraceae bacterium | reverse complement strand
AAACCGAAGCGCAAAAAACTGTTATTGATTCCAAAGCGCAGGCTGCGAAACGACAGCAGGAAGGTTATACATACGCCCAAGAGCGTGGCTTTGATGTTGCCGAAGGTGCCGCCAAAAACGAAGGCAGTGCCGGCAATTTTGCGGGCATGGGTATTGGGCTCGGCATGATGGCGGGAATCGGCGGTACAGTCGGCGGTGCCGTCAATAATGCAGTCGGCGGGGCATTTGCCGGAATGAATACCGATCCGAAGGGACAAGCCGCAAAATATTGTGACCAATGTGGTACGGAATTAACACCCGGTGCAGTATTTTGTGATAATTGCGGTGCGAAGCAAGAAATAGCCGATATTTGCTCAAAATGCGGTTTCAAATTTCAAAAGCCTGGCCAGTATTGCCCGAAGTGCGGAACAAAGAGGGGTGAATAATGATGAAGAATAAAACAAGAGGTATTATCATTCTTCTGATTGCCTTTGCTGTACTTACAGCGGTTTTGCTCGTAATTCCGACAGAAGAATCATCTGCATTTTGGATTTCATACGGGTTTTCTGCGTTTGCATTTGCGGTACAAATACTGATTTGGAATATCGGTTTCAAAAATGGCGAGTCGCTCAAAAGCAAGTTTTTAGGAATACCGGTTATCCATATAGGAACAACCTATCTGATTGTTCAATCGCTTTTAACCGTTGTGTTCCGTTTTGTACAGGTACAAAGTTGGGTTTCTGTCGTAGTTTCGGTTGTAATAATCAGTATTTTCTCCGTCTTGATGATTTCATCACAAGCGGCGAGAGATGAAATAAACCGTGTTGAAGAAAAAGTGAAAGCAAAAATCGGTTTTATTCGTTTGATACAGTGTGATGTTGAATTACTTGCCAACACAGAAACTGATCCGGAAACAAAAAAATCACTTGAAGATTTGGCAGAAAAAATAAGATTCAGCGATCCGATGAGTAATGAACAACTCAAACCCATTGAAGAAAAAATAGCAGGGAAAATTACCGAACTTAAAAGTTCGAACTCGAAATCGGCCGTTATCGGTGAGATAGATTCTCTTCTTGCCGAAAGAAATAGTAAAGCAAAATTTTTAATATAATTTAGGAGGAAATTCACTATGGCAGCATTACATTGCGAAATGTGCGGAGGCACAGAACTAATCAAACAAGATGGGGTTTTCGTTTGTCAAAATTGCGGCATGAAATATTCTGTAGAAGATGCCAAGAAAATGATGATTGAAGGTACTGTCGATGTTCAAGGTACCGTAAAAGTTGATAATACAGCGTTTGTCGAAAAGTATCTTGCAAATGCTCGAAGAGCAAAGCAAAAAGAAGATTGGGAAGAAACCGAAAAGTATTATAATATGGTAGAGCAAAATGATCCTACCAATATTGAAGCTATTTTTTATAGTTCTTATGGAAAAGCAAAGTCTTCGCTTGTCGAAGGCGATTTATATAAGCGTCAGGCGGCGTTTAAAGTTCTTCAAAATTGCGTATCGATAGTTGACGATAATTTTAATATGGAAAAAGAAGAAGAACAAAAGGATATTATTAAACAAATTAGTAACGACATTATTGCAATGAGCGGTTCTACATATGTTTATAATCAAAGAAAAAATGGCTATGGCGTTGTCACATGGACTGATCAAAATGAAACCCAGCAGTTGTTTATCAATCTTAATAGTGAGTTTTGCACGACTCTTGACGAGATAGTAAAGAAATATCCGCAAAACGATACAAGAATACCTTACTTTTATGAAATAGCTATCCTTCATAAAGGAGTCATGCTTACACTCGGATTGGCAAATCCTCAATATACTCATGATGCAATTCAAAAATATCATGAGCAATGGCATTTAATTGATCCAGCTCATGATATACCTGCACCAGTGGTTACTCCGGCAAAATCAGGCGGATGCTATGTTGCCACCGCCATATATGGTTCATATGATTGCCCGCAGGTTTGGACTCTTCGTCGTTATCGTGATTATACATTAGCAGAAACATGGTATGGACGTGCTTTTGTTAGAACATACTATGCAATCAGTCCGACACTTGTCAAGTGGTTTGGAAATACGGATTGGTTTAAGAAAATGTGGCAAGGCAAGTTAGACCGTATGGTTAAAAAGCTAAACGATGACGGTGTTGCTAATACACCTTATGAAGATAAGGAGTGGTAATTAAAAAAGGTGGGTATTATATGGCAGGAATGAAAGGATTCGTTCATAAATGTGGATGCGAAAAAGTAGTAAAAGCTGACTTTGCTAAATCAATTAAGGAATCCCCTTTTTCCGTAACCCCTAAATAATCCCGTGTTCGGGTTGTGTAAAAAATCGGAGGTTTCATTGCGATGAAGCCTCCGACATTTTCATTATTCATTTTTCAGCGGCAGGGCAAGCTCTCCGGTACCGAACAGCCTTGTGAGGTATTCCCGGATGTCGATTCCGTTCTCCAGTGCCGTAGTAATGACCGAGTATGCCATGGCACTTGCCTGCGCGCCCTTCGGAGAGGTCGAGAACAGCCGGTTCTTTCTGCCGGTCACGA
>JAZLFV010000126.1:0-3768 GCA_045615965.1 Acutalibacteraceae bacterium | reverse complement strand
TGGAGATTGCCAAAACCGTTGTAAGTATAAAGGCGGAAATAGAAAAAATAAGAGAGCAGATTCAGAATATCGAATAGGGAAAGGGTAAATTATGAAGCTTGTAAACATTGGTTTCGGAAATATGGTTTCAGCCAATCGCCTTGTTGCGATAGTAAGCCCCGAATCCGCCCCGATAAAGCGTATTATCGGCGATGCAAAGGAAAAAGGAACACTTATAGATGCAACCCACGGCAGAAGAACAAGAGCGGTAGTTATTACCGACAGCGACCATGTAATTCTTACCTATTTGCAGTCCGAAACGCTTGCAAACCGCATCTTAGAGGAAGACGGATTTGAAGATGATGAGGATTTAGAGGATGAATAAAGGTACATTGTTTATAATTTCAGGGCCTTCAGGCTCGGGAAAAGATACGGTTTTATGCGAAGTCTTTAAAAGATTTCCGAATTTAAAGTTTTCGATTTCAACCATAACACGCCCCATGCGTAACGGCGAAACGCCTGACGGCAAATACCGTTTTGTAACGGTTGATGAATTTAACAGTATGTTAGAGCAGGATATGCTGCTTGAGCACAATGAATTTGTGGGTAATTATTACGGCACACCGAAGGACTATGTTATAAGTAACTTAAATAACGGATATGATGTTATTGTGGAGGTAGACGTAAACGGCGCAAAGCAGATAAGAGAGAAAATGCCCGAAGCTGTAAGTATGTTTGTATGTCCGCCGTCACTTGAGGTGTTAAAAAAGCGTTTATCCGCAAGAGGAACGGAGTCGCCGCAGGTGTTAAAGGAGCGTCTTGATGCCGCAATATGCGAAATAAAGCGTGCTCCCGAATACGATTACATTATTATTAACGATAAGCTTGAGGATGCCGTTGAGGATGCCGCTAAGGTAATAAACATAGGTCGTCTCAAAGCTTTAAGAAACATTGACCTTATAAATTCAATAGTAAACAGTAAATAATTTCTGAAAGGAAAATAAATATGCTTAACGAAAATTTAGGAAAACTCATCGAAAACTATGATAACCGCTATCGCCTTGTAACCGATATTGCAAAGTGTGCGAGAAAGGTTTCTGAAAAGGCGCAGAATGACGGTGAAATCCTTATCGAAAAGCCGGTAAGTATTGCCATTAATAAATTGGCGGCTGAAAAAGATTTAGTATAAGTTTTCAAAAAAGTTCAGGCGTGACGGATTATTCTTGTTAGGCTAAACAGAGGGGGTGGCGTTTATGGAGCGTAGAACCGTGAGTGTAGTGTTAGACGGTGCGGTTGGCGCTTATGATAAATGCTACTCTTATTTTGTTCCCGAAAGCCTTGCAGATGCGGCAAAAAAAGGATGCCGTGTTACCGTGCCGTTTGGTAACGGCAATATAAAGAAGCACGGGCTTATTGTTGATTTGGGCTTTTTTGAGGATAACGGAAAAATCAAATCGGTTATTTCCGTAAATGATAAAGAGCCTATTTTAAACGATGAGCTTATATCACTCTGCATTTTTATGAAGGAACAGCTTTTTTGCACCTATTTTGATGCCGTAAATACCGTTTTACCTGCCGGAGTAAAGTTAAAGCTTAAGTATTTTTACTCTTTAAACGAAGAATTTTCGGCATTTTCGGCTTTAAACGAACAGGAAAACGAAATAACCCGGTTTATAAAAGAAAACAATCGTGTTTCCGAAAGAAATTTAAAGGCGGCTTTTCCGGGGTGTGAGAATGTGCTTAAAGCACTTACGGAAAAGCAGGCTTTAACGGTAGCGTGCGAAACCAAGCAAAACCTTTCGGATAAAACCGCAAGATATGTAAGGCTGTTAAATGAGGATTTTGAATCCGAAAACCTTACCGAGCGCCAAAGGGAAATTGCCGATGTTATAAGAACAGCCGGAAGTGTAAGCATAAAGGAGCTTAATTACTTTACAGGAGTTACAATGCCGGTTATAAACACGCTTTGTAAAAAAGGTATCGCCTGTATATACGAAAAACAGATTTTCAGAATACCTTACCGCTTTAATTCGGCAAAAAACACCGAGGAAATAGTTTTAAACGCCGAACAGCAAAAGGCTTATCAAGGCTTAAAGTCAAAGCTTTATAGCGAGAAAGCAAGCGTTTCCTTGCTATACGGTGTAACGGGAAGCGGAAAAACAAGTGTTTATATGAAGCTTGTAGACGATGCCGTTAAAATGAATAAGGGAATTATAGTCCTTGTCCCCGAAATAGCACTTACACCGCAGATGATTTCGCTTTTCGGCAGTCGTTACGGCGAAAAAATTGCCGTTTTGCACAGCGCTATGTCAATAGGCGAGCGAATGGACGAATACAACCGTATCAAAAGCGGTATTGCAACCGTTGCAATCGGTACAAGAAGCGCCGTTTTTGCCCCCGTTCAAAATTTAGGGCTCATCATAATAGACGAGGAGCAGGAGCATACCTATAAATCCGAAAAGACACCGAGGTATAATGCAAAAAATATTGCAAGATTCCGTGCAAGCTATAATAACTGTGCGCTTGTTCTCTCCTCGGCAACACCTTCGCTTGAAAGCTACAGCTCGGCGCTTGCAGGTAAATACGGCTTAGAGATTATTAACAGCCGATATAACGGCGCAAAGCTTCCGAATGTTAAAATTGTTGATATGCGCAAGGAGCTTAACGATGGTAATAAATCGGATATAAGCCGTGTTTTAGCTCAGGAAATAGAAAAAAGGCTTAACTCTGATAAACAGGTTATTTTGCTTTTAAATAGGCGAGGTCATAATACTCATATTTCCTGCCCCAATTGCGGATATGTGGCGTGTTGTGACGATTGCAGCGTTTCGCTTACCTATCATTCCGCAAACAAGCGGCTTATGTGCCACTATTGCGGACATTCGGAAGAGGTTCCGAAAAAATGCCCCGAATGCGGAAATGAATACCTTGCATTCGGCGGAACGGGAACGCAGAAATTAGAGGAAGAAATAAAGCTTTTATTTAAAAACGCCAAGATTCTCCGCCTTGATGCCGATACAACCCTTGCAAAGGATGCCTATTCACAAAAGCTGAATGCCTTTGCAAAAGGGGAATACAATATTCTTTTAGGTACTCAAATGGTGGCTAAGGGTCTTGATTTTCCCAATGTTGATTTGGTGGGCGTAATCGGTGCGGACAGGGCGCTTAACAGCGATGATTACCGTGGCTTTGAGCGTACATTTTCTTTGCTTACCCAGGTAATCGGCAGAGCAGGGCGTTCAGGCGGAGAGGCGCTTGCGGTTATACAAGCGTTGAATACAGGAGATAATGTTATTTCACTTGCCGCAAATCAGGATTACGATTCCTTTTACAGGGAAGAAATTTTAAACAGAAAGCTTATGATTTATCCGCCTTATTGCGATATTTGTATGGTTGCGGCATCCTCACCCGAAAGGCAGACGGCAGAGGATACGGCAAATGAAATACTTGCAAATATTAAATCAAATATCGGCGGCGAATATAAAGCATTAAAGTTAATTATTTTAGGACCGATACCTGCTAATGTTGTTAAGGTAAACGGCAGATACCGTTACAGAATGATAATAAAATGTAAAAACAGTAAGGCTTTCAGAGAAATGCTCAAAAAAAGCATAGCAGTAAAGCCGAAAAAAGGACTTTCTGTCCTTGTGGATATAAATCCCGAAACAATAATTTAAAAGGTGAAACATAATGGCAAAAAGAAATATTGTTAAATTGGGTGATGATATCTTAAAAAAAGTTTGCAGAACCCAGCTTAAATTTGATGAAAAATTGGCTCAAACGCTTGAC
>JAZLFV010000125.1:0-3454 GCA_045615965.1 Acutalibacteraceae bacterium | reverse complement strand
TGTGCAATATCCCCCACTGCTGCCTCCCGTAGGAGTCTGGGCCGTGTCTCAGTCCCAATGTGGCCGTTCAACCTCTCAGTCCGGCTACTGATCGTCGACTTGGTAGGCCGTTACCCCACCAACTATCTAATCAGACGCGAGGCCATCTTACAGCGGATTGCTCCTTTGATTCAAAAAGGATGTCCTTCCTGAATGTTATGCGGTATTAGCAGTCGTTTCCAACTGTTGTCCCCCTCTGTAAGGCAGGTTCCTCACGCGTTACTCACCCGTCCGCCACTAAGTGTTACAAGAAAATCCTTTAGCAAGCTAATCTCATTTCAGCGCAACACCCCGTTCGACTTGCATGTGTTAGGCACGCCGCCAGCGTTCGTCCTGAGCCAGGATCAAACTCTCTAAAAATTGTATCTTATGCCTCTCGGCTTAAAATCTTTCCTTAGATAAGCTCTTAGCTCTCATCTCTTCAAATGCTGACGCATTCTTTTGTCCTTCGATTTACTAAAATTTCTCTTAGAATCTTTGGGTCCTTATTATCGTCGTTGTTTAATTTTCAAGGTCCGTTTTCGCACCCCCGTTTTTTGGGCGCTCGATTATATTACCACATATAAACCCTGTTGTCAACAATTTTTTTCATTTTTTTTAAACTTTTTTTCATTTTGTTGATTTTTTACTAAAACTGTTAAAAAAGTTAAGTGTTGATGTGCTTTTTTGCGGTTTTTTGCCTATAATTCGGAAACCCCTTCGCTGATTCCGAGTAATACTATTCCCAAAATAACCGAAAAAACGGAAACATACTGCATTTTGTTGAGCTTTTCTTTTAATACTGTCCTTGACAAAATTACACTCACTATACAGTAAGAAGATATAAGCGGTGCGGCGAAGAAAGGTTTATCTGCCATTGCATAAACATAGAACAACTGACCCGCTTCCTCAAATACTGCCGCAACACCCTTTGTTTTGACTTCGGAAAATTTAAAAGGATTATAAAATTTCTTTTCCTTGAGCAACATATATATATATGCGAATACCGAAACGGTGAAAAATGTAAATCCGTAAAGAATCAATACGGTTATTTCCGAAAGTCCGCCTACGCCGCTGTCGCTTAATATTATTCCGTCTGCCGCAGTACCTATTGTATCAAAGACACAGTAGAGAAGGGGAAACAGCAACGCAAGTGCCCCGATTGTGTTGACTTTTTTTGCATTGCTTTCCTCTCTTGCTATTTTGTTTTCTGCTAACGAAAGCAAAATAACTCCGAAGACGATAATCAAAGTGCCTATAACATCCAAAAGCGAAATTTCGCTTTTAATCCTCTGCGCCTGACCGCTTACAACAAAGAAAACTATCATTACTATCGCAGATAACGCCCCCGAAGCATTCTGAACAGGGGAGATAACCGAAATTTCCAAATACCGCATACCGGCATATCCTATAATCATAGAAGCTATGTACCCAAAAGATGCAGGTGAATACTTTAATGCGTTTAAAAGCCATTCTTTAAACGAATATTTCTGCGGCGATAATATAAGAAGCAGTATGGAAACCGCCATCATTACGGTTCCCACCCAAACGGTTATTTTCAAATGCGAATATTTATCATCGCTATCTGAGCTTTTTTTGTAAAATAAATCGGCAAGCCCCCAGCCGAATGTTGATATCAGAGCAAAAACAAACCAAGACATATTACTTTGTTAAATTTTTAACTATCTCTTCGAGCTCGTCTTTGTTACAGAATTCAACCGTTATTGTTCCGCCTGACTTTCCGTTAGGCTTTACCGACACTTTTCTGCCGAGCTCCTCTTTAAGTGCCAATTCAACCTCTTTAAAATATGTGCTTTTTACAGACTTGTCAGCCTTTGGCTTTGATTTGACTTGCTTTGCTATGATTTCAATCTGACGCACAGATGCACCGTTTAAAGCGATTTTAAACGCCTTTTCACGAAGCTCCTCTTCTTCAACCGAAAGCAAGGCTCTTGCATGACCTGCGGTAATGAGTCCGTTCTTAAGCGCTTCAAGCTCGTTATCTTTCAAATTTAAAAGTCTTAACGCATTTGTAACTGCACTTCTCGATTTTGATACGGTTTTTGCAACCTCCTCCTGCGTAAGACCGTAAGCATCAATTAAAGATTTATATCCGAGTGCTTCTTCAACGGGATTTAAATCTTCTCTTTGCAGATTTTCTATAAGCGCAAGCTCCATAACAGCTTTTTCGTCTATATTTTTTATTATAACCGGAACAGTAGAAAGCTCGGCTTTACGGCAGGCTCTCCATCTGCGTTCACCTGCTATAATGCTGTATGTACCGTTTGCGGCAGGGCGGACAACTATCGGCTGGATAAGTCCGTGCTCCGCTATGCTTGCGGCAAGCTCATCTATTGAAGCCTCGTCAAAATCCTTACGGGGTTGATTTTTATTGGGCTCAATATCGGTAATCTTTACATTAACAACATTTTCGTTTTCTATTGAATTTTCATTGAAAAGGGCTTCAAGACCTCTGCCCAATCCTCCTTTTTTTGCAGCCATATCAAACTCTCCTGTTCTTCTTTAAAAACTCTTTTGCCAAATCATTATAGGCGTCTGCGCCCTTTGAACGCTTATCGTAATACTGTATCGGCTGACCGTAGCTCGGAGCTTCTGATAATCTTACGGCTCTCGGTATTGCGGTTTTATAAAGTTTATTTGCAAAAAACTTCTTTATTTCAGCTACTACCTGAGATGTCAGGTTAAGCCTTGCATCATACATAGTCAGCACAATGCCTTCAAGCTCTATCGTGGGATTGTAAAGCATTTTTACCTGCCTTATAGATGCCATAAGCTGTGAGAGCCCTTCAAGCGCAAAATATTCACATTGAATCGGAACAAGCACCGTATCACTCGCATTTAAAGCATTTATGGTTATAAGACCAAGCGATGGAGGACAATCAATAAATATGTAATCGTAATTTTCTCTGATGGGGGAAAGCGCCATTTTGAGCTGTGACTCACGGTGCTCCTTTTCAATCAAATCCACCTCGGCGGCGGCAAGATTGATTGAAGAGGGGATTAAGTCAACATTCTTAAATTTTGTCTTTAAAACTGTGTTTTGTACCCTTGCCGTTCCTATTAAAAGTTCATAGCTTGATACCGCCACATCTTTTTTGCGTATTCCGTAACCGCTTGTGGTATTTCCTTGCGGGTCGGCATCAACAAGCAACACCCTTTTCCCTTGCAATCCGACACCAGCAGCGAGATTAACCGCTGTGGTTGTTTTTCCAACGCCGCCCTTTTGGTTTACGACAGAAATTATTTTACCCAAGATTTTTTCTCCCCATTTTCCGAATATTCTATGTAATATCTATACTGTTATATACAATTAATAATATAGAAGCAATGTTTCACGTGAAACATTATCCTTGCTTGCAACAAATTTAAGAACATTATATTATAAACAAAAATGTTTGCTTGCAAGGGCATTTTT
>JAZLFV010000124.1:0-2493 GCA_045615965.1 Acutalibacteraceae bacterium | reverse complement strand
AATTGATTTCATAATCAAAAAATGTAGGGAACTCGGCGTAAACACCGTGCTTTCTACCGTATGGGCGGAAGGCGGAAAAGGCGGAGAAGAGTTGGCTCGTGAAGTCGTTCGTCTTTGCGAAGAAGAAAAAGGAGATTTCACATTCTCTTATGAGGACGGTTTAAGCATTACGGAAAAAATCGAATCGGTTGTTAAAAAGATTTACGGCGGAAGCGGAGTGAATATTATTCCGAGTGCCGAAAAACAGATTGCAAAGCTTGAAGAATTGGGATTTTCAAAATGTCCGGTTTGTATTGCAAAAACACAGTATAGCTTTTCCGATGACCCAACCAAGCTCGGCGCTCCCGAAGGCTTTACAGTAACCGTTAAGAATGTTAAAGTGAGCGCAGGCGCCGGATTCATCGTGGTGCTTACGGGTGATATTATGACAATGCCGGGGCTTCCTAAAATCCCCGCCGCCGAAAAAATAGATGTTGATGAAAACGGAAAAATAAGCGGACTGTTTTGAAAAAACAATATTTTATACACTGTATGGGACGATGACCGCATCGTCCCGAATTTTACGATAAAAATATCGGGCGGATGTAGGCATCCGCCCCTACGAAAACAGAAAACAGACAACAGACAAAGGTGTTGCTTCGCAACAGATAATAAATAATGGGAGGGCGTGGATGCCCTCCCGATTTTATAAAATTGAAAATTATTTTGTAATTAAAGTATAATGCAAACAAGACCGTTGCAACCGTCATTTATTACCCGTTCAATCGTTTCCTTTATTCGCATTCTTGCGTCATCAGGCATACGGGCAAGCTTTGTATGCAAGCCTTCGTTTACAAGCTCATGCAGGGATTTACCGAAAATATTCGAATCCCAAATTTTTTCGGGGCTTTCCTCAAATTCGCTCAGCAGATACATTATAAGGTCCTCCGATTGCTTTTCGCTGCCTACTATAGGACTTACCTCGGTTGTGATGTCTGCCCTCATAAGATGTATCGAGGGCGCCGAGGCACGAAGTCTTACACCGTATCTTCCGCCCTGCTTTACAATCTCGGGCTCTTTAAGCGATAACTCACTTATATCGGGCATTACTATTCCGTATCCCGTTGCTTCAACCTCATCCAGCGCATCCTTGATTTTTTCGTATTTTTTCTTGATTTCGGCAAGCTTGCCGATACATTTCATAAGCTCCATTTCATCGCAGATGTCAAGCCCCGTATTTTCGGATAAAACCGTGTAAAAGAGCTGCGGCTTGATATTTACCGCAACATTTGCACAGCCCTTGCCTAAATCAATTCGGTTTATATCGGCACCGGCTGTGCATTCGTTTTGCTCAAAAAAGCTTCCGAATGCTTTTATATCCTTAACCTTCCGAATTTTTTGCGATGCAAGGCGGATATCCTCTGTAACCGTATTTCTCACATTATGGGTAAGCGGAAGAGTGTTTATCCATTTGGGGAATTCGATTTCAATCTCTTTGACGGGGAATTCATACAGCACCGACATAAGTATCTCTTTTATGCTTTCCTCGTTTAAGGTTAAACAGTTTACGGGTGTTACGGTTATGCCGTATTTTAAGGTTAATTCCTTTGCAAGCTCAACGGCTTCTTCCGATTCGGGATTTACGCAGTTTAAAAGAATTATAAATGGCTTTTCGGTTTTTTTAAGGTCCTCGATAATGCGCTCCTCAGCCTCGGCGTATTCGCTTCTCGGTATATCGCTTACAGAGCCGTCTGTGGTAATAACAAGACCTATTGTTGAATGCTCGGTTATAACCTTTTTAGTACCCATTTCAGCCGCCATATCAAAGGGTATGTAATCTTCATACCAGGGCGTTTTAACCATTCTCGGCTGGTCATTTTCAATATATCCGAGTGCGCTCGGAACAATATAACCCACACAGTCTACAAGCCGGACATTCATATCGGCATTATCGGGGAAATGCACCGTAATTCCTTTTTCGGGTATGAATTTAGGCTCGGTTGTCATAATAGTGCGCCCCGATGACGATTGCGGAAGCTCATCGTTTGCCCGCTCTTTGCGGTATTCCTCTGTTATGTTAGGCAGCACTATTGTTTCCATAAACTGTTTGATAAAAGTGGATTTACCGGTTCTTACAGGTCCTACAACGCCTATGTAAATATCACCGCCCGTTCTTTTTGCTATATCATCGAAAATATTTGTACCTGCCATAAAAATACTCCTCATATTTAATTACTAATGAATAATATGATAGGGCAAGTGATTTTATGAATACTTTGTATTTTTGGATATTATAAATATAAAAAAGCACCCATTCTCATAGGAATGAGTGCTTCGGATTATTAAAATATAAATTATTTAGAAAGGATTTTTTTGCCTGTGAAAGCAAGACCGGCAACAGAGAAGAGAGCCAATACTACGAAATAAACGGAGTAATCAAATGTCTTAGGAGAAGTAACCTTGCCGTTGTAGTTACCGCAAATTACGATATCTGCATAGGGAGCAATGGTAATC
>JAZLFV010000123.1:0-3463 GCA_045615965.1 Acutalibacteraceae bacterium | reverse complement strand
TTCCCGATTTTGTTGTATCAAATACAGTAAAGTCGGCATTTGTACGGTGATATAAAACTCTTGGTGAGCCGTCCTTATTTACAGCTTTTGATTTACCAAACCATCGTTTAAATTGCTCTGTCTCCGTAATGCTTGCAGAATTTTCCTTGACATTTTCCGATTTGTCGGGTACACTATTATTAGAGTAAGTTTGATTTACGCTTTGGGCGTGTTCCTTACGGACTTTGTTTAAGTCAGCGAGAAAATCATCCTTGCTCTCTTTTTTTTGTATTGTATCAATATAAACATTTGGAATATCATTTTCACCCGTTTTTATCATCTGCTTATTAATCAATAAATTTTCGCCGTTATAATTTTCAACAGCTTGTTCAACATAATAAACATTATTATCAGCGGTTGCCATAACATATAGTATTGACGGCTTACCTTTATTGCTTATTCTATAATAAACTTTGTCATAATTCTGAACAATGTAAGGGATAAATCCTATATCATTCTCAGTTATAGGATATTTTTCGTTTGTTTTTTCTCCGTGAGATTTTAAAATATGACGAATGTCATTGTCTCGCAAGGCGTGAACATATCCTTTTAAATCAAAATCGTCAGCAATGTCAGAAATAAGTTTTTCGGACACATCGGCATATTTTTTATAATCTTCTGTGTTTTCTTTTGATTTTGATTTTTCAACATATTCATTTATTGCTTTTTGAGTAATGCCATATGCATACTTCACCCCACCGTTTTCGGTGGTGTTTTTTTGTTCTGATTCAAAATTGGTCTGCGCTTCTTTAACAAGGTTGAGCCATTGCTTTTCTACCTCGTTTAAGTATCTGTAAACAGAGTGACCTTTGCCGAGCTTATCCAATATCCATTCTTTTAAATTGAAAAAGAATCGAGTTATTGCGTTGCGTTGCTTTGTGCTTTTGGCGGCGCTTAAAAGCTTTTTAAGAGAATCCTCTATATCTTGAACACAAGGGGACGGTTCTGTTGTGTTGCTATAAGGCTGGCGCCTATGTGCGACAATGAGCCGAAAGACGCCTAAAAACTACCCTTTTGGGCTGGTCGGGTTTAAATGCTTCGGTATGAGTAAACGAACAACATCACTTTACAAACATCACTTTACATAAATATTCTGTTATGTTATAATACGGATGAATTCAAAAATCATAGAAGCGAAGTCAGATTTAACGCTATAATATTAAAGGAGAAAAATAATGCAACTTGAAAATTACTTAGTGTATCACAAAAAATACGGTGAAGGAAGAATTTCATCGCATAAAGATAGATACATATTCGTTGATTTCAACGGTGAAAACAAAGAATTTGAATTTCCGATTTCATTTGAAAAGCATTTGAAATTGAAGGATGAAAGCTTGCAAAAAGAGATTCTGCAAATAATAGCCCGTTTCAAATCAGAAGAAGAAAAAAAGAAGGCTGAAAAAGAAAAAAAAGAAATTATCGAAAGACCAAAATCCGTTACAAAAGCCAATGTAAAAAAGAAGAAATATGAGCGAAAAAATATTGCTTTTAAATGCAATTACTGTGATGGCGGAAGTTCCGATAGCAGAATCGGGTTTTACGGTGCTTGCAGCGATGAGGTTATTGCCCATAATATTAAAACTAAGAAATATTTTTGGTGTTCAAACAGTAAAAGTGCGTGCTATAGATATTTCAACTCAAAAATCAATCGTGACGAGTTAAACGCTTATATTAAAGATGGTTTTGTTTGTTACGAAAGTCAAATGCTTAAAAATTGGTGTGCTTACGCCGGAGAAAATCTAAGTGGCGAAAACGCAGGAAAGCCAAAGAAACTTAATCACGTCCAAACAAATAGCTTAGCCGTTCTTACAACAAGATTACCTAATACAGAAGAAAAAGAAAGGCTTATTTTTGCTGTATTTCTTGTTGACGAGGCATATGAGGGTGATAACAGAGATTCCGGATATGTAACTACATCGTCAAAGTTCAAAATTGAATTGACACCGGAAGAAGCCAAACACATTAAATTTTGGAATTATTACTATAATCCGAGTTCGCCAAATCGTATCCAATGGGGAACAGGGTTATTCAGGTACCTTAATAATGAACAGTCAGCACAAATACTAAAGGACATTGCAGATATTAAAAAACAAACAAAGGACGAGGCACTTGCGGAAGAATTTTTTTCTTATTTCTGCAATATATCAGGATTAAATAAAAATGATATATCAAAGCATTTAAAGAGATAAAAAATATAATTTATATTCTGCTGAACAGCAAAGAGAAAACAGGGGCTTAAACGAAATTTTTCGTTTAAGCCCCTGAAAATTTAAACAATACTTATAAATCACAGCTTACCAAATCCTCAAATGTTTCGCCCCTTACGGCTAAATAAGTCTTTTTATCCTTAATCATAACAATTTTAGGTCTTGGTAATCTGTTGTAATTTGAAGCCATAGAGTAGTTATATGCGCCGGTTGTGCAAACGGCAATAATATCGCCTCGCTTTATGCTTTCGGGCATCATAACATCAGGCTGAATAACATCGCCGCTTTCACAGCATCTGCCTACAACACTTGAGCAAAGCTTTGGCTCTTCATTCATTTTGCCTGCCGGAAGAACGGTATACGGCGCTTCATACATAGCAAACCTTACATTATCCGCCATACCGCCGTCACACGAAACATAGTTGATAAATCCGGGGATTTTCTTAACATTTCCCACGGTATAAAGAGTCAGCCCTGCATCGGCAACAATACTTCTTCCCGGCTCAAAGGAAATTTGAGGCAAAGGTAAAGCATTATCGGAGCAGAATTTCTTAACATACTCCCCTACCTCTATTATATTTTCATAAATATCTATTGTTGGGTCATCCTTTAAATACCTTACACCGTATCCACCGCCTAAATCGAGCATAGATGCGGTAAAACCGTATTTTTCTCTTATATAAAGAATATACTTGAGCATTATTTCGGCGCTTCTTATATACACATCGGAATCAAACAGCTGACTTCCCACATGGCAATGAAATCCCACAAGCTCTGTATTTTCAGACGAAAGTGCAAGGCGGGTTATATCCTCGGCGGCGCCGGTTTCTATGGCAAAGCCGAATTTTGAATCCACCTTACCGGTTGCAACGGCTTCAAAGGTGTGGGTATCAATACCGGGCGTTACCCTTATTATAATCTGCGGTTTTTTTGAAAGTGAGCCTGCAATTCTGTTAAGCGATAAAAGCTCCTCCTCGTTATCAATAACGAAAAATCCTATTCCGCTTTCAAGCGCATACTTTAAATCTTCATCGGTCTTATTATTGGAATGAAAATAAAGCCTTTCTGCCGGAAATCCTGCACTTAAAGCCGTGTATATTTCGCCTGAAGAAACAACATCGCAAAACATTTTTTCTTCATCCATTATACGGTACATTTGCTTAAAAGAAGCCGCTTTCGAAGCATATATTGCCCTACCCTTTTCACCGAAAGTATCA
>JAZLFV010000122.1:0-3955 GCA_045615965.1 Acutalibacteraceae bacterium | reverse complement strand
AGGTGTGTCAAAGAACCGTTAGATACACCCGACTTAGAAGCGGCATACAATTCGGCTAAAAACAACGGATGTCAGGTAAAGATTTAGTTATATAGAGGGTTGATTTTAATTGAAAACAGTAACCGTCAATATTATCGATTTCGGTGCGGTTCCGGATAGCAAAGAATTGCAAACCGAAAAAATTCAAGCGGCGATAGATTTTTGCTTTTCAAAAGGCGGCGGAGAGGTTATCGTTCCCGAAGGAAAGTTTTATACCGGGGATATAAGACTTCGAAGTAATATAACTCTGCATTTGCTTGAAAACGCAGAACTTTTGGGGAGTATGAATCCGGAAGATTATTTTCATTATCTTGACGATAAGTTAGAACCGTTGCAGGATAAGCAAATTACAAATGCCGGTTTTATCAATTATTCAAAGATTATGGGACAAACGGAATACATTAAGAATAATCCCGAGTTTATGTGCATTACACTTGCAGGAAGCAGATGGAACAATGCGATTATCCGTGCGATAGACGCAGACAATGTTAAAATAATCGGAGAAAAATCGTCAATAATTGACGGAAGAAACTGTTTTGACGAGTGCGGCGAAGAAAGCTACAGAGGTCCGCACGCCATAACCTTTTTTAATTGCAGTAATATCGAATTTAAGGGTTATACTGTTCAGAACTCGGCTAACTGGGCACACAATATCCACGGTTGCAAAAATATACTTTTTGATAAAGTAACGGTGCTTGCAGGCCACGATGGTGCACATTTTTCGTCCTGCACGAATATAGAAGCGAAGAACTGCGAGTTTTATACCGGCGATGATTGCTTTGCGGGATTTGCAAATGTAAATGTTCATTTGTCAGACAGTATTCTTAATTCTTCTTGTAGTGCAATGCGTTTCGGCGGAAGTAATGTTTTGGTCGAGCGATGCCATATTTACGGGCCCGGAAAGTATTATTTCAGGGGAACTTTAACAGCCGAAGAAAAGCGAAATTCCGCACCCGTTTCAATGAGTGTTAAACGAAATAATATGCTTAGTGCTTTTACTTATTATGCAGATTACAGTCTTGAAATTCCCGTAAAGCCGGGGAATATAGTTATAACCGATTGCAAAATTGAAATGGCAGATAGATTCCTGCATTACAATTATTCCGGTAACGAATTATGGCAAAAGGGCAGTCCGCTTAATAATATTGAGTTTACCGATATTGAAGCCAAAGATGTAAGTATGCCTCTTACGGCTTATGGTTCAGCCGACAAAAAAATCGATTTAAAACTCGAAAATGTAAAATTAAGTATGCGTAAAGGCTCTGAAAAAATATCGCTTATACATATTTGCAATTTCAATAATCTTGTTTTAAAAAATGTTTGTGTTGATAATTTTGAAGGCGACTGCCTTGTAAAAAAATGGTCGGAAGGCAATATTCAAATGGAGAATGTTATCTGCGGTTTAGTTAAACCTAAAGCGGAAACTTCGGACGAACCGTTTTTCGCCAAACCGATTTAATAAATTCAGAGGCTATTAAGTTATGTTTCAATTACCCACTATATTGTTATTGCTGATGACGATTATCAGCACTGCTGCAACAAACGGACTTAACGGCGTGTATTCAAGACGGTTTCCTACACATTCCGTCAATATCTGGCGGAATGTTTTTTTGCAAAATCTTGCTTGTACGGTAACGGTTGTTATAATTTACACAGCTTCAAATACTTCGTTTCGGTTCAGCCTTTTTTCAGCGCTTTTGGGAACGCTATTTTCGGCACTTATTATGTTGGTGCTGATTTTTACACTTAAAGCACAGTCGCAGGGCACTTTTGCATATACTACGATAATTATTTCGCTGTCTGCAATAATCCCTTCGCTTAGCGGAGCGCTGTTTTTTAAAGAAAAAATTTCCTTTTATCAGATTATCGGCGTTGTGATGATGATAGTTTGTATAGTTTTATCGCCGAATAGAACACAAGGCTCGCAAAAGCCCTTTAATGTAAAATGGCTTATTTACTGTATGTTGGCGTTTTTTGCAACGGGATTTATAGGAATAACACAGAAAATTCATCAAAATTCCGCTACCCATAGGGATGAAATGCCTGTTTTTCTTTTGACTGCTTTTTCAGTCGGTACGGTTGTTTCTTGCATTATATATATAATAAATGCAAGACATACCAAGAGAGCAATGTCTGTTTCTTTTTCAAGGTCGGCGTTTATACTGCCGATTATATCCGGAGCTTGTTTATCAATTCCGCATACTGTCAATCTGTTTCTTTCGGGAATTCTTCCGTCAATACTGTTTTTTCCAACGGCGAATCTTTGTCCGATGATTTTGAATATGTTGACATCGGTCTTGTTGTTTAGGGAAAAGCTTTCATTTAAACAATGGATTGGAATATCGTTCGGAATTCTTTCTACGGTTTTTGTAAGCGGAATTTTTGGCGGTTAATAAGAGCATAAAAACAGGAGTTTTACATTTTCGGGAGGATACTATGATATATTTTGATGATAAAAATAAAGTTTTTTATTTAAATTCTATCAATACTACCTACGCAATAGGTTTGTATAAGGATGCGCTGCCGGTGCATCTTTACTTTGGTCAAAAGATTAATAAGGTGCCTGATGACTGGGCAAAAGATTATTTGCTTCGTTCTCTTGCGGCAGATGATTTAGAAGGCAAAAGCAGCGATGTTTTACCGCAGGAGTATCCGACCTTCGGCACAGATTTGCGTTATCCTGCATTGCAGATTTTTTCGGAAAAATATGGAACATCTATAAAACTAAAATATAAAAAATACGAAATCATTAACGGTAAACCCGAAATCAAGGAGTTACCGTCAACTTATGTTGAGGAAGAAAATGAAGCACAAACCTTAAAGCTTTATCTTACAGATGAACTTTTGGGTATTCAGGTGGTTTTGACATATACTGTTTTTTCGGATTTCGATGCAATTACACGAAATGCCACTATTATAAACAACGGCGAAAAGCTCTATATAAACGGAGCAATGAGCGCATCTGTTGATTTCTTCGGCTTTAAAGATTATGACCTTATTACACTTGACGGAACTTGGGCAAGAGAAAGAGGAATAACTCGCCGCAGAATAGTAAACGGAAATCAAAACATAGAAAGCCGTTGCGGTGTAAGCAGCGCTTACCATAATCCTTTTATGGCTATATGTGATAAAAGTGCCGATGAGAAAAACGGTAATGTATACGGAATAAGTCTTTTGTATAGCGGGGACTTTATTGCCGGTGCGGAATGCAATGCTTATAATACCGTAAGAGCATACATAGGAATCAATCCGTTTGGCTTCTCATATATGCTTGACAAAGGAGAAACTTTTAATACACCTGAAGCGGTTATGGTTTACTCTTCTAACGGTTTCGGAGGTATGTCAAGAACATATCATAAGCTTTATCGGACAAGACTTTGCCGTGGAAAATACAGAGACAGTTCCCGTTTTGTACTTATAAATAATTGGGAAGCAACATATTTTGATTTTGACGAAGAAAGAATAGTTAAAATAGCCGAAAAAGCATCAAAAATAGGTATTGACACGATGGTGCTTGATGACGGTTGGTTCGGAAAACGCATCAAAGATAATGCAGGATTAGGCGATTGGGTGGAAAATCCCGACCGTCTGCCTAACGGAGTTGACGGTCTTGCCGAAAAAGTAAATGCGCTCGGTATGCATTTCGGATTATGGTTTGAGCCTGAAATGGTTAATCCCGATAGCGATTTATATAGAGCGCATCCGGATTGGGTGCTTCATATTGACGGAAGAAAATCAAGCTTATCACGAAATCAGTTTACACTTGATTTGTCAAGAGATGATGTTTGTGAATATATAATAGAAGCAGTATCAAAAATTCTTAAAAAAGCAAATATAGAATATGTAAAATGGGATATGAACAGGTATATGTCGGAAGTCGGCTCTGCTCTGCTGCCAATAGACCGTCAAGGCGAAG
>JAZLFV010000121.1:0-3507 GCA_045615965.1 Acutalibacteraceae bacterium | reverse complement strand
CTTTCAAGCGGCAGGCTTATTGCTTTTGACCGTGACCCTGATGCCGTAAAAACCGCAACGGAAAGGCTTAAAGGCTATAACGCAACCGTAATCCACAGCAATTTTGATAATATGGATGCCGAGCTTAATAATATCGGTATTGATAAGGTTGACGGAATAATGCTTGATTTGGGAGTTTCGTCATATCAGCTTGATAACGGTGAGCGTGGTTTCTCTTATCATAAGGAAGCACCGCTTGATATGCGAATGAGCAAAGAAGGCTTAAGCGCCGCAGATGTTGTAAATAACTATTCGTTTGAAGAGCTTTCAAGGATTTTTACGGTTTACGGCGAAGAAAAATTTTCAAAAAAAATCGCCTTGGCAATAGTAAAGGCAAGGGAAAACGGGAATATTAAAACCACGACCGAGTTAGCCGGGATTATAGCAAATTCGGTTCCTGCAGCATATAGGCGAGAAGGTCATCCCGCAAGAAAATGCTTTCAGGCAATAAGGATAGAGGTAAACGGGGAGCTTGAGAGCTTATCTGTTGCGCTCGATAAAGCATTTAATCTTTTAAACTCCGGCGGTGTGCTGTCGGTTATAACCTTTCATTCTTTGGAAGACAGAATGGTTAAGCAAAAATTCAAAGAATACTGCACGGGCTGTACCTGTCCGCCCGATATTCCCATTTGTGTATGCGGTAAGAAGCCAAGAGGAAAGCTTTTGAATAAAAAGCCTATTACGGCATCGGATACGGAATTAAACGAGAATCAAAGAAGCAGAAGTGCAAAGCTTCGGTCGATTATTAAAATATAAAGGATTAGTATGATGGATAATTTAAAATATTACAATGATAGTTTAGCCTACGATTTTAATATGTTTATGCCGGCGGAAAAGAAGCAACGCTCAGAGGATAATATAGTAAGGCTTCCTAAGGGCTCCAAAAAATCCAAAGCCGCAACAAAAAGGCTTTCGGTTTCGGCTTTTGCAGTTTTAACTGCGGTTTTTGTTCTTGCGGCGCTTTGCGGAAATATATTTTTGCGCCTGCAACTCAATGAAGTAAACTCTAAAATCAACGAAACAAAGTCCAAGATAGAACAGCTCGAAAGTGAAAAAACCGGTCTTGAGGTTGAATTTGAGCGCAGAATATCATATTCGAATATTGAACTTGAAGCGACCGAAATGGGAATGCAGAAAAAGGATAAATCACAGGTTAAATACATAAGAATAAATGAGGATAATACTGCTTGCAAAAACGGCGGCGATGCGGTTGTTTCAAAAGACAGTTAATAAATTAAGGAAACAGGTAATATACTTTACTGAATAATGATACGAGAGTTAAGATAACTTAGCTCTCGTTTTGGGCTATACATTGAATTTTAAGAAATCTTAAGGAGAGTGGCATAATGTCTGTTAAACCGAATAAGCTTATGGTTCGCCGTACATTAACGGTTATGATAATTATGTTGCTTGTTATGGTATTGGTATCGGTGGGGAGCCTTGCGAATGTAATGATATTAAACGGAGAAAAATATCAGGCAATGGCATCTGAGCAACAGCTTTACGATACTCTTATTGCAGCGCCACGTGGCGATATATACGATAGGAATATGAAAACCCTTGCAACATCTTCTCCTGCATGGACGGTTTATATTACTCCGAACGGGTTTAAAAATCTTAAAAGCGGTCAAGCCGATAAGGTTAAGGATAAAATAGCAGACGGTTTATCGGAAATACTTGAGCTTGAACGGGAAGATGTATATAAGCTTATCAATAAGAAATCGTACTATGTGATTGTAAAAAGGCAGATAGATAAGAATACCGCCGATAAGATTCGTAAATTTATTACGGATAATAAGGATTTAAGACTTTCAAATTATATAGGACTTGATACAACAACCAGAAGATATTACCCTAATGATAGCTTAGCGTCAACGGTTTTGGGCTTTGTGGGGGATGATAATCAAGGTCTTGCAGGGCTTGAAAAGTATTATAACAATGATTTAACGGGAATATCCGGTCGTGTTGTTGCCGCAAAAAGCGCAAAGGGAACAGATATGCCGTTTACATATCAGATGATGCAGGAAGCACAAAAGGGAAACAGTATCGTAACAACACTTGATTCATATATTCAGTATACTTGCGAAAAGTATCTTGACGATGCCGTTGCCGAGGACCAGGTTGAAGAACGTGGTGCCGCAATAGTAATGAATGTTAAAAACGGAGAAATCCTCGGTATGGCTGTAAGTGGGGATTTTAACCCGAATGAGCCGTTTGAGCTTTCTAAAATAGACCAAATGCGACTTGATGCCGTTACCGATAAAGAAGAAAAGGCTAAGCTTAAAAATGAGCTTTTAAACCGTCAATGGAGAAACAAGGCGGTATCAGATACATATGAGCCAGGTTCGGTATTTAAGATTTTTACTGCCGCAACCGCACTTGAAGAAGGGCTTGTTACCGAAAAAAGCACATTCAGTTGTAACTACACATATATGGTTGCAAGCAATACATACCATTGCCATTTATCGTCCGGACACGGCATACAAACTCTTCCGCAGGCAATATCAAACTCCTGCAATCCGGCATTTATTCAAATAGGTCAGTTAATCGGTATTAAAACGTTTACTAAATATTTTAAAGCATTCGGACTCACCGGAAAAACAGGTATTGACCTTCCGGGCGAAGCAATGCCAAACTATCACGCTGCGGATAAAATGGGACCCACCGAGCTTGCTTCTTCGTCATTCGGTCAAACCTTTAATATTACCCCGCTTCATATGATTTCCATTGCGGCGGCGGCGGTAAACGGCGGATATCTTGTAAGACCCCATATTGCTCAAAAGCTTATTGACGGCGAGGGAAATGTTGTAAAAACGATGCCATCTGCATATGTAAGACAGGTTGTTTCAAATGAAACTTCAGATAAGCTTCGTGGATTTTTGGAATTCGTTATACAAAACGGTGCAAAAAACGGAATAGTTGCAGGCTACCGTGTTGGAGGAAAAACGGGTACTTCTCAGAAGATATCCCAGATTATATCAAGCGGTCAAAGCAATTTGTATATCGGCTCTTATGTAGGTGTAGCACCTATAAATGACCCTGATATTGCGGTGTTTGTAATGCTCGACCAACCTATGTCCGGCAGATATTACGGCGGTACTATTTCGGCACCGGTGGGAGCAAAAATAATGAAGGATATTTTGCCGTATTTAGGCCATGAACCGCAGTATTCCGAGGAAGAGCTTTCAAAGCTTTCGGTAAAAATACCGGATTTGTCTAATGCAGATGTTGCCGTTGCAAGAGATAGAATGTCGGCACTTAATCTTTCTTATAAAATTGTGGGGAACGGTTCAAAAATAGTAAAACAGTTAGCTATTTCAACATGCTTTACCTCTTCGTTATTTTTAATAGCTTTAATGATTTGATCGTATTCGCCCGCAAAATGATAAGAATAATCAATAAGTAAGTTTCTATCCATCTACCTATTATTCACAAAAAAAATGCAAATTCCTAAATAATTTTGCATTT
>JAZLFV010000120.1:0-2558 GCA_045615965.1 Acutalibacteraceae bacterium | reverse complement strand
CGTTACCTTTGATGCTTACATTCCTGCCGGTACAACATGGTGGGGTGTTGCCTTTACAACCGATAAAACCAAAACGAGCATATATGATGCCGTAGGAACTAAAGGTATTAATTTAGCGGATAGCGCAAAGCTTGGTAAATGGGCAAGCTATACCGTTACACTTCCAAATGACGGCAATGGTTATTATTTTTATTTCTGCGCTCCGGTAAACGAAGTAGGGGATAATCCGTTCTTGCTTGATAATTTTGTTATTAAGAACAGTAACGGGGACATATTAGACCAATGTGATTTTGATAACGGTATAACCGATAGCTCGGCAACAGATGTATTTTCTGTCAATACAGCCGGTCTTAATTCTACCGTTGCCGCAGGAGAAGTCTCTCATGACTATTACGAGCCGTGCAAAAAAGGACATACACCGGTTGATATTCCGGCAGTTGAGGCTACCTGCACAACAAAAGGAAAGACTGCCGGCAAGAAGTGTTCTGTTTGCGGAGAAATAATTGAAGAACCGCAGGAAACCGAATATTTATCACCTGATGGCAACCATCATTATCAAGACGGTGAGTGTATCTATTGCCATCAAGAGGAACCGCTTATAACGGCAGATATGGCGATTGCTGTTGAAATCAAGAATTTAAGCACCGATAAGGCAGATATTATTTCTTCAAAGAAATATAAAGGCGGAACAGTTATAACATTTGATGCTTATGTTCCTACCGCAAAGAGCAGCGTTACAAATTCTTGGTGGGGTATTGCGTGGTCAACCTCTTCAAGCGTAAGCGGAATAAACGGCGCTTCAAAACCCTCTAACGGCGTATCTCTTTATTCTACAAGCAAGCTGAATAAATGGGCATCCTATACCGTAACGCTTCCCGATGACGGTAATGACTATTATTTCTATATAATCGGTCCTTCCGGCAATAAGGCGTGGAATAACGGTAAAAAGGTATATATCGATAATATCAAGATTACCGATTTAGAAGGAACGGTACTTGACGAAAGTAACTTTAATGTAAAGCTTGATTCCAACGGTATATTTACGATTAACGGTTCGGATAGTGTTATTACATTAACAGAGCGAGATTCTGCCGGAAAGTAATTATTTCAAATCTAAAACAGCACAAAAGAAATGGAGTGTTAACAATGAAAAAGAATATTCTTCGTAGATTCATTGCATTTTTCTTGTCCGTAATTATTTTAACGGGTGCTTTTGCAACAAATATCGTTTCAGCCGATACTGCAAAAGCCTCCAAGGTGGTTGCTCTCGATTTTTTCAAGCAGGGTGAAACTTCCGCATTTGTTACTAAAAATGCATATCCTGGCGGCAGTACATTTTCATTTGATGCTCTCGTTCCATCAGGAGTAACTTGGTGGGGTGTTGTTTGGACTACCGATTCAGCCAATACCAGCATTTACGATTTGTTTTCAACAGGTACTAATACGATTAGTTCGGGTAACGATAATTGGTCAACATACACATATACTCTACCTGATGACGGTAAGTCATACTACTTGTATTTTGCAGGTGAGTGCAGTCCTTCAAAATGGACAGGTAAAACTATTTTAGTTGATAATTTCACGGTTACCAATGCCGGCACGGAAATTGCATTCGATAACTTTGATACCGTTTTGAATGCCGGACTTTTTACAGCCGATTCAAATGTTGTATCGCTGATTGATTACGATTATAACTATGCTTCGATTACAATTTCAAATATGAGTGCTGATGCTTCAAAGCCGTCTTTTATCACCAAAGAAGCATATCCTGCACAAAGTACTATTACCTTTGACGCATTTGTACCGGATTGCGGAACAAATGACCAATGGTGGGGTGTAAAAAGTACAACCGACCCTCAAAATGCCGATATTTATAATTGTTATACCAGCCCTGCAACCTGCGTAGCTCACGCAGGCGAATGGTTTACTTATTCCTTTAATATCGGCGGAGATGTCGGTCAACAGCGTTATATTTATTTAGGCGGAAATAAGGGAAGCAACTGGAACAAAGACGGTGTACCGCAGTCTTTGCTTATTAAAAATGTAAAAATTACCGCTCAAAACGGAACTGTTTTGGCAACCGAAGATTTTTCAGGAGGACTCAGCAAAAACATTTTTAAATGTCAATCGCTTAACAGCGATAAAAAAGTTATAGTTTCGGTTGGTGGTGAAAGCGTCCAAAGAGAAAATGTATATGCTGCCATTAAAATTGATAAGATAGCTCCAACAACATCTTCACCGGCTGATTTTATTACAAAAAATGCTTTTGGCGGCGGTTCGACTGTTTCATTTGATGTCTGCACTCCTTCAAATATAGGTTGGTGGGCAATCAGCTATACAGATAATCTTTCCAATGTAGGCTTGTATAAATGGACTTCCGGTGAGGGAGGTAAGGGGCAGTCATATAGTGCAACTAACGGTGCATGGAAGCACTACAGCTACACTCTGCCTGATGACGGCGGTTCGTATTATGTTTATTTTGTCGGTGCAAAGGGCGAGTGGAATAATCAGTCTCTTTTGATTGACAATGTTGTCATCACTTCAAAAGATAATACCTG
>JAZLFV010000119.1:0-4497 GCA_045615965.1 Acutalibacteraceae bacterium | reverse complement strand
CCCTTGACTCCGTTAAAGAAAACGGCGAAGTAGACGAAAACGGCGTAAAAAAACTTTTTGATTACTTTGATAAAAACGGGATTTTCGTTGATACAGTTGTCCTTAATGCCGCCGACCAGGGACTTAATATGAAAATATTTGAAAACCCTTTAAGCGATTTTTTAAGGGTTATTAACACAAATGTTATTTGGAATTACTCTATATGCGAGTGTGCCGCAAAGAGAATGAAAGAAAACGGCGGCGGAAATATCGTGTTTATAAATTCAAATACGGCTTACAGAGTAATACCCGACAGAATTGCCTATTCAACCTCAAAGGGAGCGCAACTCGGTATGATGAGGGCACTTGCATTTGACCTTGGCAAATATAATATCCGTGTCAATGCGGTATTGCCCGGAATGATAAGAACAGACCGCTGGATTAAAAACCCCGATTTTTATAAGAATGTTCCGTCAAAATATACACCTATAGGTGATGTTGCAGACGGAACGGATGTTGCCGATGCCGTTTGGTATTTTGCAGCACACGCCAGAAACACAACCGGTGCCGAACTTGTCGTTGACGGCGGTAATACCATTCAGCTTTATCCGATAATTCCCAAAGAATAAAAGGTGAAATTATGCTTTTGTATTTTATAAGACACGGCGACCCGATTTATGAGCCGGACAGCTTAACGCCTTTGGGAGAGAAACAGGCAAAAGCACTTGTCAGGCGTTTAGGCGAGGTTAAATTTGACAAGGTTTTTGTTTCATCTTCAAATAGGGCAATACAAACGGCAATTCCAACCTGCGAAAAGCAAAATATCAATTATGAAATACTTGATTGGTGTAATGAAAAATACGCCGGAGAAGAATTTATGGATTATGACAGTCACGGTAAAAGATACTTTATGAAAGACTGCGATAATTATAAAAAGTTATTCGTATCAAGGGAAATAGAAAATTTGGGATTTAGTTGGTATGAGCATCCTGCTTTTAAGGACAAAAAATGCAAAAGCGGTATAGAAAGGATATCCACTAAATCAGATGAACTTTTTGAAAATTTAGGATATACGCACGATACGGAAAACCGTTGCTTTATCACGAAAAAACCTGTTTTTGAAAATGTAGCCATTTTTGCTCATGCGGGTTTTGGCAGTGTGTTTTTAAGCCATATTCTTGATATCCCTTATCCGGCTTTTTGTACGAGGTTTACTATGTGTCACAGCGGTATTACGGTTGTTGATTTTGAAGATATCGCCGGAATTATAATCCCTAAAATTCTTACATATTCAAATGATTCGCATATAAAAATGGCGGGTATTCAAGCCAAATGGCCGTTTAATGCTGAGATATAACAAATAAGATTATGGAATAAACCATTGGATTTATAATTTAATAAAAAAATTTGTTTTGGAGGCATATATTATGGATTCAGTCAGATACAGTTATGAACAGCTTAAAACCTTTTGTAATGATGCTTTTTGCAAATTCGGTTTTTCGTTAAAGGACGCCGAAATAATAACCGATGTTTTGCTTCTCTCCGACCTTTATGGAATTGAGTCACACGGTATGCAAAGACTTGTCCGATATCATAAAGGTATCGAAAACGGTCTTATAAAGGTAGACGCCAAGCCCGAAACTGTCTTTGAAACACCCGTTTCCGTAGTTATTGACGGTCATGACGGTATGGGACAGCTTATATCGGTTGGAGCAATGAACTTGGCTATTGAAAAAGCAAAGAAAAGCGGTATAGCCATTGTAAGCGTTAAAAATTCAAACCATTTTGGTATAGCGGGTTACTATGCGAAAATGGCTTGCGATGCAGGTCTTATCGGTTTTGCTATGACTAATAGCGAAGCCATTATGGTACCCACATATTCCCGTCTTGCGATGTTAGGTTCTAATCCGATAGCGATATCAATGCCGGCAGAGCCTTATCCGTTCTTCTTTGATGCTTCAACTACGGTTGTTACAAGAGGAAAGCTTGAAATCTATAATAAGCTTTCAAAACCGCTTCCCGAAGGGTGTGCACTCGACGAAAATGGAAATGCCTGCACCGATGCCGAGCGTGTGCTTAAAAACATTGTCGGCAAAAAGGGCGGCGGAATTATGCCGCTTGGCGGAAATACCGAACAGTTGGGCAGTCATAAGGGTTACGGCTACGGTATGATTTGCGAAATCTTTACCTCTATTTTCTCAGGCGGTCTTACCGCCAACCACACCCATAAGGACGGCAAAGGTGGTACCTGTCACGGCTTTATGGCGATAAATCCCGATATATTCGGTGATAGAGAGGGTATGAAAGAAAGATTTTCAACATTTTTGCAGGAACTTCGTGATGCACCAAAAGCCGAGGGTCAACCCCGTATTTATACCCACGGCGAAAAAGAAGTATTTGCTTACGCCGACCGTATGAAGAACGGTATAGATGTTAACATAAATACCGTTGCCGAAATGAAAGACCTTTGCGATTATCTTAATATGGACAGTGTTAAATATTTAGGCAATGTTGACTTTTCATCTGCTAAACAGAGTTCTTATAAATAAGGAGTGCTCGTTTTTGTTAATATTTTTTCTTTTGAAGTGAATATTCGGTGCTGTATATTGCTTGCAATGCAGATTTACTTGAATGAATAACAATGTATGAATAAACAGCATCAATAATAGCAAGTTGAGCAATTCTTGAATTTAATGCCAAAATGGAATGCTTTGTTTCGTTGGCACTTGTAAAAAGTGTAATGTCGGATTTTTCTACAATGGGTGAATTGCCGTAATTTGTAATTGCAACGGTTTTTGCTCCGCCGATTTTTGCAAGCTCAAGCGCCTCAACGATATCCTTTGAAGAGCCAGAATGCGAAATGCCTATGGCAACACTATCTCTGTCAAGGTGGGAGGCGATAATTGCCTGAATATGATTATCTGAACACGCCTGCGCATTAAGACCTACCCTTAACAGCTTATGAGCAAAGTCAAGGGCTATAGATGCTGAATTTCCAAGACCGAAAATCACAATCCTTTTTTTGTCAGTCAGCATTTTTGCGCATTCTTCAAGTTTTTCTTTATCAAGAACAGCACTTGTATTTTTAAGCGAAAGATAAATATCATCAATTAGTTTATTGAATATTTCAATACAACTGTCATCGGGCAAAATTTTGGTATTGACCGTTGAAACAGAGCCGAGTTCCGCCGCAAGCCGAACTTTAAGCCCTTGATAACCGTTAAAACCCAATCGCCTTGAAAATCGCACAACCGTTGAAACACCGCAGTTGCAGTTATTAGCCATATCACTAATAGACATACCTATTACATTTTGCGGGTCGGCAAGAATAAAATCTGCAAGCCGTTTTTCCGCTTTTCCCATTTCACCGTAAATAGAGTGCATTTTATTATAAACTGTTTCCATAAATTCCTCCAAATGAAAATTATTTTCATAATTGTAACATATTCGTCCTGATTTTTCAATAAAAATAAAAAAATTTCCAAAAAACGATTGAATTGGTTATTGACATTTGATAAAATTTTTATAGAAGCAAAAGGGGGTATTCTATGCTTGATTTCAATGTGAAAATAGGGCTTGTAGCACTTAGAAGAAATACTACAAACCGCCCGAAAGGCACATTTCTTACTTGGTATTCCGCCGAGGAGAGAGGTAAAAGATTTGTTGATTACATAGAGAAGAATTTTACAAACGATAAGGTTTCTTTCGTTGATAATAAAGGTATCGGAATAAACGACCTTGTTTTTGATGACGAAAGCGCCGCTTTAACGGTTGAAAGATTTAAATCCGAAAAAGTTGATGCAGTTATGATAATCAACTGCAATTTCGGTAACGAGGAAGCCGCCGCAGATATTGCAAAGGCAATCGGAAAGCCGCTTCTTATTTGGGCGCCTCTTGATGATGAATATTATGTAGACGGTATGCGTCCTACTGATAGCCAATGCGGTCTTTTCGGTATGTCAAGACAACTACAGCGCTACCATATCCCTTTTTCCCATCTTCCTTGCTGTGAGGTTGAATCAGACGAATTTAAAGATGGCTTTGTTTCATTTACAAGAGTTGCATCAATGGTTAAAAACTTTACGGGACTTCGCATCGGTCAAATAGGTGCCCGCCCTGCTCCGTTTTTCTCGGTTATTTGGAACGAGGGCGAGCTTATGGAAAAGTTCGGCGTTCGCATAAAGCCGTTTAACTTTGCTCAAATAGAGCAGATGTTTAACAATGTAATGGCAAACGAAAAAGAGGAAATTGCAAAATACGAAGATTACATACTGAAAAATTATACTCTTGATGAATTAACTCCGCAGTATGTTGAGCGTATGGCGGCACTTGTAGTTATGTATATAAAGCTGTTTAAAGAAAATAACCTTGATGTTGTTTCAGCAGAGTGCTGGACGGCAACCCCCGTTATGTTTGACGGTCTTGCACCCTGCACGGTTTACGGAATACTGAATGATTTAGGCTATATGGTTGCCTGCGAGAGTGATATGCACTGTGCGCTTACAATGGTACTTCTTA
>JAZLFV010000118.1:0-2223 GCA_045615965.1 Acutalibacteraceae bacterium | reverse complement strand
AAACTATATAAAGGAGGAATTTTATAGTGGAAAAGACAGATAGACCGCTTCAGAGAAAGCCCAGAAAAAAGGTTTGCCATTTCTGTGCTGACCGTGTTGAAGAGATTGATTATAAGGATGTTGCAAAGCTTCGTAAATTCGTTTCGGAGCGTGCGAAGATACTGCCCCGCAGAGCAACAGGAACTTGCGCCAAACATCAGCGTGAGCTTACCACAGCTATTAAGCGTGCACGTCAGGTAGCTTTGCTTCCTTATGTTAACGACTGATAAATTTACCGCAGATTTTCGATTTGAAAATCTGCGGTTTTTTGTTACGGCTTTTGAATTAAAATTTTTGCCCCAAATATAAAACTTGCTATTTTCACCCAAAAGTGTTACAATATAAATAATATATATACGTGTTCAGTATGTTGATTGGATACATACCGAGGTGGGGGTTACAATGAGAAAAGACGGTATCAAACTGAAAAATGCCGAGCCGATGTATACTGTTGCGGCGCATATTATGAATAAGCGTACCGATTCTATGAATATGATAACGATAGATGTTCCTCTTGAGCCGGTTCAAAAATACATAAACGATAAGCGTAAGCAGGGGATTAATATCAGTCATATGGCGGTTGTTCTGGCGGCTTTTGCGCAAACTGTTGCAGAATATCCCGGAGTTAACCGATTTGTTGTAAATTCAAATATATATGCCAGAAAAGAGCTGTCTGTCGGAATGGTGGTTTTAAAAGCCGGCAAGCTTGATGACGGCACTATGTCTAAAATGTATTTTAAACCGGATAATACTGTTTTCGAGGTAAATGATATAATAAACAAATATGTTGAAGAAAACCGAAATGCACCAGATAATAACGGAACCGAAAAAATGATTAAAATTTTGCTCGGAATACCGGGTATACTTCGTATAGGTATCAAGATTTTTAAGTGGATGGATAAGCATAGCCTTTTGCCTAAAAAGATTATTGATATGTCACCTTTCCATAACACTCTTGTTATTTCAAATCTTGCGAGCATAAGAACAAATCATATTTATCACCATATTTATGATTTCGGCACAACAAGTATTATGATAACTATGGGCAATTCAAGAGAGATTGCAAAGAGAAAAGGCGGAGAAATAGTTTTTGAAAAATGTATGCCTCTCGGTGTTGTTATGGATGAGCGTATTTGCTCGGGAAGCTATTTTGCCATAGCTTTCCGCAAGATGAATCATTTGCTTTCACATCCGGAGCTTCTTGAAACACCGCCCGAAGCCGTTAAGCCGGACGATGCAATTTGATAAATTTTTATCAAATTCATATTGTAAAAAGGTACTATTTGTTGTATAATAAATGCAACTAAAATAAAGGAGTAGAAATTATGTTAGTATCAGCAAAAGAAATGTTGACTAAGGCTAAAGCAGGCAAATATGCCGTAGGTCAGTTCAACATAAACAACCTTGAATGGACAAAAGCCATCCTTTTAACCGCCGAGGAGCTTAAATCACCTGTTATTTTAGGTGTTTCCGAAGGCGCAGGCAAGTATATGTGCGGATATAAAACAGTTGTCGGTATGGTTAAGGGTATGATAGAGGAATTAGGCATAACCGTTCCTGTTGCTTTACATCTCGACCACGGCTCTTATGAAGGTGCCAAGAAGTGCATAGAAGCAGGATTTTCTTCCGTTATGTTTGACGGTTCACATTATCCGATTGAAGAGAACATCGAAAAAACAAAGGAATTGGTAGCAACCTGCAACGAATTGGGATTATCCATCGAGGCTGAGGTTGGTGCCATCGGCGGCGAAGAAGACGGCGTTATCGGCGGCGGCGAGGTTGCAGACCCGAAGGAGTGCAAAATGATTGCCGATTTAGGTGTTACAATGCTTGCGGCAGGTATAGGAAATATCCACGGCAAATACCCCGAAAATTGGGCAGGTCTTAGGTTTGATACTCTTGCTGATATCCAAAAGCTTACTGGTGAAATGCCGCTTGTTCTTCACGGCGGAACAGGTATCCCTGCCGATATGATTAAAAAGGCTATTTCTTTGGGTGTTTCAAAGATAAATGTTAATACAGAATGTCAGTTAAGCTTTGCTGCGGCAACAAGAAAATATGTTGAAGAGGGTAAGGATTTACAGGGCAAAGGCTTCGACCCGAGAAAGCTTTTGGCTCCCGGTTTTGAAGCTATAAAAGAAACCGTTAAAGAAAAAATGGAGCTTTTCGGCTCGGTTGGAAAAG
>JAZLFV010000117.1:0-2308 GCA_045615965.1 Acutalibacteraceae bacterium | reverse complement strand
CAAACGCAAATCTTTCTTCACTTTCGGTAGTCGGAGCGAGTTTGAGCCCTGCATTTTCTCAAAAAACAACAACCTACTCCGCTTCGGTTGCCAATAATGTTGAAAAGATAACCCTGAAAGCATCGGTTGCAAGTGCAGATGCAACGCTCGTGGGCATAGGTGAAAAGGCGCTTAAAGAGGGCGATAACAGTTTTGTTATTACCGTTACCGCCGCATCGGGAACAAAAAAATCATATACCATTAATGTCCGCAGAAGGCTTAAAGGTGAGCTTACTTTGGAAGAAATACTTACAGTATCGGTTAACGGTACGCAAAAGAAGCTCATTCAGGACATTTCCGCTCTGCCTGCGTTTAACGGATTTACAGTATCCTCTACTTCCTATAAAACAACCGAAGTCGGCACATTAAAGGATAAAGAGGGAAAATATACACTTTACTATTTAACCGAGCCTGACGGCTCAAACCCAAAGCTTTACACATTAAACGGCGATGATTTTGAGCTTTTGCCGACTGTTGAATCGGGAGGAAAAACCTTTATTGTTGAAGAACCGCCGATAAAGGAAATACCAAACGGTTATAAATCAAAATCTATTACCTTAAATGGTAAAAAGTATAAAGCTTTCGGCTTTGAAAGCAAAAAAATGAAGGATTTTTATGTTCTTTACTGCTTTAGCGGAAACAGCAGAGAATATTACACTTATGATGGCAAAGAAAATGTTATGCAGCGTTTTCCGATATTTGATTCAAAGGACAATTTAAACAGTCTTGTTGCAAAAGCAGAAGCGGAAAATGTTAAAGGTAAGAACATTTTTGATAAATTCCTCTCGCTTTCCCTATCATATAAGCTGTTTATAATAGGGGCGGCTGTTGCAATTATTACCATAATTGTGCTTTTAATAGTTCTTTTATCGTCTGGCAAATCAAAGAGCAAAAGCTCCACACACATTCAAGCTCACCGGAATAATAATTTTAACAATGTAAATAATCCAAATGACGGGTTTATAGTAGACCTTTCTCATAAATTTGATGATTAAAAAATTTTTCGAGGTGTGTTATGTCTAAAAACGATTTAATAAAAAGTATTGCAAAAAAATTTATGCTTGACGGAAACCCCGTTTCAAACTGTCCAACAGGGCATGGGCACATAAATAATACATATCTTGTTACAACAGACAAAAACAAGCGCTATATTCTTCAGCGTGTAAGTGACGCATTTGATATAAAAAAGCTTATGAAAAATATTGATGCGGTTACATCATTTATGGCGCTTAAATCGGATAATCCTGAAAGACAGATGCGCCTTGTTCACACAAAAGACGATAAAAACTACTATACAGATAAGACCGGATATTACCGGGTTTTCACATTTGTTGAGGATAGCGTTTGCCTCGATGCTCCGCAAACAACCGGTGATTTTTTTGAAAGTGCGGTAGCCTTTGGAAAATTCCAAAAAATGCTTGAGGATTTTCCGGCAAGCACCCTTTCTGAGCCTATAAAAGACTTCCACAACACACCCGTGCGTTACAAAACCTTCAAGGAGGTTCTCGATGCAGATAAATTAAACCGTGCAAAGGATGTTAAAAAGGAAATTGAATTTGCCTTATCCCACGAAACAGAAGCCGGAATTTTGCAATCTCTTCGTGAATGCGGTGAATTACCCGTACGAGTAACACACAACGATACAAAACTCAATAATGTTTTGCTCGATAAGTATTCCCGCCGTGCGCTTTGCGCCATAGACCTTGATACCGTTATGCCTGGTCTTTCAATCTATGATTTTGGCGATGCCATCAGATTTGGCGCCGCAACCGCCGCAGAAGATGAAAAAGATTTAAGCAAGGTTAAACTCGACCTCGAAATGTTTAAAGCCTTCACCATAGGATATATTAACTCATGCGATTTAACCGAAAATGAAATTAAATATCTGCCGCTCGGTGCAAAAATTATGACACTTGAATGCGGTGTTCGTTTCCTTACCGACTATTTAGACGGCGACAATTATTTTTCAATTTCCTATCCCGAACAAAATCTTGACCGTTGCAGAACACAGTTTAAGCTTGTAAGTGAAATGGAAAAGTACTTTGCCGAAATGAAGGATATCGTTACATATGAAGCAGAACACAAGAGAGTTCTTTAGTTTAGAATACTGATATTTATAAAAAACCGCCGAACAGTTTTTAACTGCTTGAGCGGTTTTATTTTTAATTACATACTCATTAAAAAGGCTGCCGAAAAATTCGACAGCCTTAAATACACTTATAATTTAAATTCTTAAATTATTCGTTAACCTTTGTAACAACGCCTGAAC
>JAZLFV010000116.1:0-14828 GCA_045615965.1 Acutalibacteraceae bacterium | reverse complement strand
AAAACCGCCGATATTGCTACCGGCAGTTCGGTTTGCGTTACACCTTCTCGGACACAGATTGCAGTTCATTTTTATTCTCCATCGGTCTTTTTTTATGGTATTCCGATATTTTCTTTTTAACGGTTATGCCGTCAAATGTTCGTTTAAAGGAAACTCTTGCGCTGTATTTCTTTGCACAGTCTTCACAGGCAAACATAGCAAAAAAGCAATGGTTTTTATATCTCCATTTGCCCCTGAGTTGTACCGCTTTTCCGCATATTCCGCAATAAAATTCCAAATCGGATTTATTTATATCTTTATCACTTATATCGCTTATATATTCGGTTTTATAGGAAATGCGCTTAAAGAAATGGTTTTCCGATGTATCTCTGATAAGCGGCTCAAATCTTTCTTTATTATAATATTTTTTAAGCAAAGCCGCACATACAAGGCTATCGTCTTTGGCGGTGTGCATATCGAATCCGCTTATATCAACTCCGAGCTTTTCTGCCGCATCGGACAAGGAAATCTGCGAATTTACGGCAAATCCCAAAAGACGTATTTCGTTTTGAATAAAGGATTGCAAATCAACATATTTTTCTATTTTGAATCTGATGCCCGAAAGCAAAGCTTTTTCGTTTTGCACAACGGTGTATAGGTCGGAATTGCTCCAGGTCATGGTTACGGTATCGGGGGAAAGCCAGTCATTATATTTTTTTACGGCTTCTTCAAGCGGAATTCCGTTTTGCATATCTTCGCTTGTTATGCCCGTAAGCTCCGAAAAGCGCCCCGAAACCTTTTTTGATATAGAGGATTTAACCGTTTGCTCAAAGGTATCGGTTATGTTAAAGCTTTCGTCAAGCTTTACGGCACCAATTTGCAAAATCTGATTTATAAACCGCTTTTCGGGGACATAATATGTGCTGTCCCATTCAAGGTCAAGTATCGTATATGTCATCAGCGGTTCTTAGCCTCGAATTTCATTCTTTGCTCCTTGTTGAGTATCTTTTTGCGCAAACGGATATTGTTCGGCGTTATTTCCACTAACTCATCATTCTTGATAAATTCAAGTGACTGCTCAAGCGAAAGAACGGTGTGCGGAATAAGACGCAAGGCTTCGTCTGAACCCGAAGCACGGGTGTTTGTCATCTGCTTTTTTTTGCAGACATTACATACGATATCCTCGTTTTTCGGATTTTCGCCTACTATCATACCCTCGTAAACCGGAGTGCCGGGGCCTATAAACATTCTGCCTCGGCTTTGGGTGTTGAAAAGGCCGTAACCGGTCGATTCGCCTGATTCGTGTGCTATTATAGAGCCTGTGTTTCGCTGTTCTATATCGCCTTTAAACGGCTCGTAACCATTGAAAATATGATTCATTATTCCGTTTCCGTTGGTATCGGTCATAAACTGTGAGCGATAGCCCAAAAGACCTCTTGACGGAATGATAAATTCAAGGTGCGAGGTTCCGCCCTCACGTGTTCCCATATTTTTAATTTCGGCATGGCGAGAGCCCAAACGCTCCATAACTGCACCTACGTATTCTTCCGGTACTTCAATCATAAGAAGCTCAATAGGCTCTAAAAGCTTGCCATCCTCATCCTTTTTATAGATAACCGCAGGGGGCGATACCTGAAATTCATAGCCCTGCCGTCTCATCGTTTCAATAAGAATTGAAAGATGCAATTCGCCTCTGCCCGAAACCTTGAAGGTATCGGCGCTGTCGGTTTCTTCAACACGAAGGCTTACATTGGTCATTACCTCTTTAAACAAACGCTCACGCAGATTTCTTGAAGTAACGAATTTTCCGTCTTTGCCCGCAAAAGGAGAATTGTTGACCATAAAATTCATAGAAAGGGTAGGCTCGTCTATTTTTATAAACGGTAACGGTTCAATTTTATCTGTATCGCAGGCGGTTTCGCCTATTTCGAGATTTGTGATTCCCGAAACCTGAATGATATCGCCAACGGTTGCTTCCTCAACCTCGGTGCGCTTTAAGCCCTCGTACATATAAAGGTTTGCGATTTTAACATTTGTAGATGTTCCGTCCTTATGGCAAAGTGCAACGGTCTGCCCTTTTTTAACAGTACCTCTTATAACTCTGCCAACGCCTATTCTGCCTACATAATCGTCATATTCGATATTTGTGAAAAGAAGCTGTAAAGGAGCTTCGCTGTCGCCTACGGGTGGCTCGATTTCCTTAACTATTTCCTCAAACAACGGTTTCATATCCGTACCCTTTATATCGGGAGAATAGGAAGCGTAACCGTCTCTTGCGGAGGCAAAAACAACGGGAAATTCTATTTGGTCATCATCTGCGCCCAAATCGATAAACAAATCAAGAACTTCGTCTACATCCTCGTGCGGTCTTGCCATGGGTCTGTCTATTTTATTTATTACAACAACGGCTTTTTTGCCGAGCGCAAGAGCTTTTTTAAGCACAAAGCGTGTTTGCGGCATACATCCCTCAAAAGCATCAACAAGAAGTAAAACACCGTCTACCATTTGGAGGATTCGTTCAACCTCTCCGCCGAAATCGGCATGCCCCGGAGTATCGATGATGTTTATTTTAACATCACCGTACTTAACACTTGTGTTTTTTGAAAGAATGGTAATTCCACGCTCTCTTTCGAGGTCGTTTGAATCCATAACCCTGTCATTTACCGCCTCGTTATCACGGAAAGTGCCGCTCTGCTTTAAGAGCTGGTCAACAAGTGTTGTTTTACCGTGGTCAACGTGTGCGATAATGGCAACATTTCTTAAATTTTCCCTTTTTTGTTCCGCCATTCAGATACATCCCTTTTTAATTTACATCTATAACTATTATGTCTACAACTAATATATTATAAAACTCTCTAAACTTATTGTCAAATGAAAAAAACGGAAAAAATAAAATAAAATAAAATATTTCTTAAAAATACACATATTTTTACTTGCTTTTTTCTTGCCAAAGCGGAGGTTTTATAGTATAATAAAAACAATTCATTATAAGGGGAATTGTCACTTGTCGTATTTTGAGTTAAACACTTCCTATCCTGCCGAACAGCAGGCGTATGCGCAAAGGGTGAAAAATCTTCTTTGCACGGCGGACAAGCAGTTGAAAGCCTGCGTTGTTACCTACGGCTGTCAGCAAAATGTCAGCGATTCGCAACGCCTAAAGGGAATGCTCGGTTTAATGGGTTATGTTATTACCGATGATATATCAAAGGCTGATTTTATAATATTCAACACCTGCGCCGTAAGAGGTCACGCAGAGGATAGGGTTTGGGGAAATGTCGGCGCAACAAAACAGTTAAAGCAGGAGAATGCCGACTTGATTGTTGCGGTATGCGGATGTATGGCGCAACAGCAGTCGGTTGCCGAGAGGTTCAAAAAAAGCTACCCTTATGTTGATATTGTTTTCGGCACTCAGGTTTTTCACAGGTTGCCCGAATTTGTATATAAACGGATTACGGGCGGAAAGCGGATTTTTGAGATTGAGCTTAAAAACGAAAAAATTGTTGAGGGTATGCCAATAGACCGTGAAGACCGTTTTAAAGGGTTTATTCCGATTATGTACGGCTGTGATAATTTTTGCACTTACTGTATCGTCCCATATGTGCGTGGCAGAGAGCGCTCAAGAGATGCGCAGACGATTTTAAGCGAAGCACGCCAAATGGTAGCCGAGGGATATAAAGAAATTATGCTTTTGGGGCAGAATGTAAATTCCTACGGCAAGGGAAATTCCGATGGAATCAACTTTGCAAAGCTTCTTCGTATGGTAAACGAGATAGAGGGCGATTTCCGTATCCGGTTTATGACTTCCCACCCAAAGGACTGCACCGAAGAACTGCTTGATGCAATGCGTGATTGCGAAAAGGTAGAGAGGCATCTCCATTTGCCTTTTCAAAGCGGCAGCAGCAGGGTGCTTAATGCTATGAATCGGCGCTATACAAGGGAGAAGTATTTATCACTTATTAAAGCGGCAAGAGAAAGAATGCCCGATATTGCATTTACAAGTGATATAATTGTCGGTTTTCCGGGCGAAACCTATGAGGAATTTTGCGAAACCGTTTCGCTTATAAAAGAGGTTGAGTTTACCTCGCTTTTCACCTTTATCTATTCCCCTCGTGAGGGAACGCCGGCGGCGGCTTTGCCAGACCCCGTTTCAAGAAAAGAAAAGGGAATTTGGTTTGATGAGCTTTTAAGGGCTCAGGATATTATTTCGAAAAAGCTTAATAATAAAGCTGTGGGCAAACGCTTTAAGGTTTTGCTTGAGGAGTCGGCGCCCGAAGCGGGATATCTTATAGGCAAAACAAGTACGGGCGTGAATGTTTATGTCGATGCAGACGAAAGTCTGATAGGCTCATTTGCCGATGTAAAAGTAACTTCATATACAAACGTGCTTTACGGTACGGTAGTAGAATAAAACAAATTTTAAGGAGAAACAAAAATGGCAATACTTGATGCTACAAGAAATTTAGGAGAAGAAATACAAAAGGATGAGCGTTTTATAGCTTATGCAAAGGCAAAGCTTGCAGTTGATAACGATAAGGATTTGCAGGATAAAATCGGCGAATTTAATGTTGTAAGAATGAATCTTGAGCAGGAAAGCGATAAAGAAACCCGTGACGAGGCAAAAATAGCCGAGCTTAACGAAAAGCTCCGCACAATTTACGGCGATGTTATGGGAAGCAAGGCAATGCTCGATTTTAATACCGCCAAGGGCGAGCTTGACGGTATGCTAAACGATATAAACAGCGTCATTATGCAATGCGTTGAGGGGGCAGACCCGAAAACAGTTGAGCCGGAAATCCATTCCTGCACGGGAAGCTGCGAAAGCTGCGGCGGTTGCCATTGATTGTTATTTGATTTTCGGTAAGGGAGTGTGAGCTTTATGGCAGAAAAAGAAAACAAAATTTCGCCGATGATGAGCCAGTATTTGCGAATCAAGGAGGAAAACAAGGATAGTATCCTGTTTTTCAGATTAGGCGATTTTTATGAGATGTTTTTTGATGACGCAAAGCTTGTTTCTGAGGAGTTAGAGCTTGTTTTAACGGGTAAGGATTGCGGTATGGAAGAGCGTGCGCCGATGTGCGGAATACCGTATCACAGCTGTGAAAGTTATATTTCCCGTTTGGTTGCAAATGGCCATAAAATAGCAATATGCGAACAAACCGAAGACCCTGCTAAAACCAAAAAGCTTGTAAACCGTGATGTAATAAGAGTCATCACGCCCGGCACGGTTATTGAAGACGGTATGCTCGATGAAGCAAGGAATAATTATCTTGCTTCGGTTGCGCTTTTTAAAGAGGGCGCAGGCGTTTGTTTTACAGATGTTTCAACCGGCGAATCGCACGTTACCGAAATTTCCGAGGACGAAAAGGAAAAACGCATTATAGATGAGCTTATGCGTTTTTCTCCAAGCGAATTGCTTATAAATGAGCACGGCTCATATCCCGCACTTAACGAATTCTTAAAGAATGCCTTTTCGGGAACCTTAACCGAAAGAAAAAGCGAAAGCTTTGATACTGCCCGTGCCGAAGCGCTTATATATAAAGCATTCGGAGCCGTAAGCCCTGAAAATTTAGGTCTTAAAAGAGAAAGCGCCGCCGTTTCTGCACTCGGCGCCATTATAGATTATATTTACGAAAACGGTAAGAGCGAAAAATCCGCTCTTAAAAATGTAGAGGTATATACGGGCGCAAAATATATGCGCCTTGATATGACGGCGGTAAGGAATTTGGAGCTTTGCGAAACTATGCGTTCAAAATCCAAAAAAGGCTCTCTTTTGTGGGTGCTTGATAAAACCAAAACCGCTATGGGTAAACGCCTTATACGTTCTTGGATAACAAAGCCGTTGCTTTCGATATCCGAAATTTCTTTAAGGCAGAACGCCGTTGAAGAATTAACCTCCGATACACCGAAGCGATTTGAGCTTATTGAGTATATGTCGGGTATCAGGGATATTGAAAGAATTATAACCAAGGCGCTTTACGGTACAGCTTCGCCTAAGGATTTAATCAGCCTTTCGGTTACGGCACACCGTTTTCCGTATATAAAAGAGCTTTTAAGAAACAGCGAAAGCCGTATGCTTAAAGAGATTTACGCTAGTATAGACGAGTGCTCCGATATAGTTGATTTAATTGATGCCGCAATAAAAGAGGATGCGCCGTTTATAGTAAAAGAGGGCGGAATAATCAACGATGGCTATAATTCCGAGCTTGACGAACTGCGTATTGATATGAACGGCGGAAGCAGCCGCCTTGCCGAAATCGAATCAAGAGAGCGTGAAAGAACGGGTATAAAAACCCTGCGTGTGCGCTATAACAAGGTTTTCGGATATTATATCGAGATTACAAATTCTTTTCTTGATAAAGTGCCGGAGGACTATATAAGAAAGCAAACCTTAACGGGCGCTGAAAGATACATAACAGAAGAATTAAAATCGCTCGAAACCCGTGTTCTTACAGCTAAAGACAAGGGCAATACCCTTGAATACGAAATTTTTGACGGCGTTCGAAAGCAGGTGGCGTCTGCGGCTCAAAGATTTCAGGTTACGGCGGAGCAGATTGCAAAGCTCGATGCGCTTTGCTCATTTGCCGATGTTGCGGTTACCAACAACTATACACGGCCGCTTGTTAATAATTCGGGTGCCTTAAACATAAAAGCAGGCAGACACCCCGTTGTCGAACAGCTTATAAACACACCGTTTGTTTCAAATGATACGTTTCTTGATATGGGGAATGACCGTTGCGCAATAATAACAGGACCTAATATGGCAGGAAAATCCACCTATATGAGGCAGGTTGCGCTAATAACGATTATGGCTCAGATAGGCTCGTTTGTTCCGGCAACAAGCGCCGAAATCGGTATAGCCGATGCTGTGTTTACCCGTGTCGGCGCATCTGACGATTTGTCTTCGGGTCAGTCAACCTTTATGGTTGAGATGAGCGAGGTTGCCGATATACTGAGGCACGCCACCAAAAACAGCCTTTTGATACTCGATGAAATCGGCAGAGGTACTTCAACATATGACGGTATGTCGATAGCAAAAGCCGTTCTTGAATATGCGGTTGATAAAAAGAGGCTCGGCGCAAAAACCCTTTTTGCAACCCATTATCACGAGCTTACCGCAATGGAAAATGAGCTTTCAGGCATAAAAAATTATAATATTGCCGTTAAAAAGCGTGGCGATGAAATAATATTCTTGCGCCGAATAGTAAGCGGCGGAGCAGACGACAGCTATGGCATAGAGGTTGCTTTATTAAGCGGAGTGCCTAAAGCGGTTACCGACAGAGCCAAGGCAATTCTTAAAGGTATTGAATCAAACGGAATTGTTACATATAAAGAGGTCAAGGCGGATTCTTCCCAAATTCCGCTTGAAATGCAGGGCGCAACAGATATTTTAAATGAGCTTAAAGCGCTTGACGTAAATACTCTTACCCCGATAGAATCAATGGGAATACTTTTCGATTTGGCAAACAAAGCAAAATCGATATAAAGCATAAATCAAAGCGTAAAACAAAAAGGCGGTGAAAAAATGCCGAAAATCAATTTAATGCCAAAGGAAATGTCGGAGCTTATCGCCGCAGGCGAGGTGGTTGAACGCCCGTCATCCGTGGTTAAGGAATTGGTCGAAAATTCGATTGATGCAGGAGCTAACAGGATAACACTTGAAATAAACCGTGGCGGCATTTTGTATATCCGTGTTACAGATGACGGTTGCGGAATTGCAAGAGAAGATGTGCCGACTGCTTTTTTGCGTCACGCAACAAGCAAGGTAAAAACGGTTGATGATTTAGACTGTATTTCATCGCTCGGATTCAGAGGAGAAGCGCTTGCCGCTACCTCAATCGTTTCTAAAATTGAGCTTTTTACAAAGCAAAAAGATGATGTTTTCGGCACGCACTATGTTATCGAGGGCGGAAATGAAGTCTTAAATGAGGAAAACGGTTGCCCCGAAGGCACAACCGTAATTGTGAGGGATATTTTTTATAATACTCCCGCAAGAATGAAATTTCTTAAAAAGGATGTAACCGAGGGTAACAGCGTTGCCGCAGTTTTCGAGAGAATTGCGCTTTCGCATCCCGAAATCGCATTTAAGCTTATAAGAGACGGCAAAATGATGCTTTCAACTCCGGGAGACGGAAAGCTATATTCGGCAATATACAGCATATTGGGCAGAGAAATAGCCTCAACGCTTATCCCTGCCGAAGCAAACGGCAGAATAAAGATATCGGGTTATGTTTGCAAGCCGGCATTTTGCAGAAAGTCAAGAGCGGTGCAATATTTCTTTTTAAACGGAAGATTTGTTCAGTCAAATACCGTTATGGCGGCGTGTGAGCAGGCATATAAAAACAGCGCAATGGTGGGAAAATTTCCGGCATTTGTTTTAAATATTACCGTTCCGCCCGAAACGGTGGATGTAAATGTTCATCCGGCAAAAACTCAGGTACGCTTTGCAGACGAAAGGGTTATTTTCGATGAAACGTATCAGGCTGTAAAAAATGCGATAAATTCGTTTGATACACGCCCTGAAATCAAGATTTCAAATTCCGCAAAGCCGGAGTTTTTAAGAATGACGGCAGATGAATACAGGCAAGAGGCTGTGAAAATCAGTCAGACTCCTGCCGAAAGAGCATATCCGAAAACCATAAAAAGAGAATTTTCGGAAAGGCTTTCTTTTAAAAACGATACAACGCCCTTTTTTAAAAGGGAGGATGTAAAAAAAGTGCTTCAAAATGCAGAAAAGCAAAACGAAGTCAGGGAAGAGCCTAAAGATTTTAAACCTAAAACAGGAACAACGGAAAACAGTTTGCCGCAAATCGAAGAAGACAAATTAACGAAAAAAAAGGAAACGCCCGAAGTGCCGGAAATTCCCGTTATCGAAAGGGAAGAAATAAAATATATAGGCGAAGTATTTTCAACGTATATAATTGCCCAAAAGGGTGAAAGCGTTTATTTTATTGATAAGCACGCCGCTCACGAAAGAATAAACTTTAACACCTTAAAGAAAAACGCCAAGGCAGAAAGTCAACAGCTTCTTTTGCCCGTTAGTGTTCGCTTGGGCAGAGACGAATGCGAGGCGGTTTTGGCAAATCTTCAAATAACCGAGCAGGCAGGCTTTTTAATAGAGGATTTCGGAAATTCAAGCGTTCTTGTAAGGGCGGTTCCTGCTATGCTTTCGGGCGAGGATGTTTCGGATATGGTAACCGAAGCGGCGCAAAGCCTTATAACTAAAGGGATTACGGAAAGCGAAAGGCTCGACCGCATTTATCACACCGTTGCCTGCAAGGCGGCGATAAAGGGCGGTATGATAACAAGCGATACGGAATTAAAGGCGCTTGCCGAAAGAGTTTTATCCGATAACGATATTATGTACTGTCCTCACGGCAGACCGGTAGCCTTTAAGCTTACCGAAAAAGAGCTTGAAAAGCAGTTCGGAAGAATACAATGAGCGATAAGATAAAGATAGTTTGTGTTGTGGGAGCTACAGCTTCGGGCAAGACGGAACTTGGTGTAAACATAGCAAAAGCGTTAAACGGCGAAGTTGTTTCGGCTGATTCGATGCAGGTCTATAAGGGAATGCCTATCGCTTCCGCCGTGCCCACAAAAGACGAAATGCAGGGCATACCGCATCATTTACTTGAATTTTTAAATCCCGATGTTCAGCTTACGGTGGCAGATTATGTAAAGCTTGCAAAAGAAAAAATTTTTGATATAAACAACTGCGGGAAATTACCCGTAATCGTTGGTGGAACAGGGCTTTATGTTGATTCTCTCGTTAACAATATTTCTTTTGCAAAAGAGGATTTAAATCTTGATGTGCGTAAGAAATACGAAGACGAATATGATGTCTTGGGCGGAGAAGAAATGCTTAACCGCTTAAAAAAGATTGATGCCGATACGGCAGAAAGGCTTTTTGCAAACGATAAAAAGCGAATAGTCAGAGCGTTTGAGCTTTATGAAAATACGGGGCTTACGGTATCAAAGCAGTATGAGCTTTCAAAAAGTGAGCCTTCGCCGTTTAGTGCGGTAATGATAGGAATTACCTACCGTGACAGGCAAAAGCTTTACGAAAGAATAAATAAACGTGTTGATATAATGCTTCAAAACGGATTGCTTGATGAGGCTAGAAAGTTTTACGGAAAAGCGGGTAAAAGCGGCGGATTTCAAGCGATAGGGCATAAAGAGTTTTATCCTTATTTCGGCGGAGAAATAACGGCAGAAGAAGCAACCGAAGCTTTGAAGCAACAAACAAGGCATTATGCCAAAAGACAGCTTACATGGTTTAGAAAAAACGAAAATATTAATTGGATATACAAGGATGAAACCTCAGATGTATTGGCAGAGGCGCTTAGAATAATCGAAGGGAGCAGGGATAAATGAAACAGCATATGGTACTTAAAGCTTTTATAGTTATCCTTTTGTTCGTTTTTGTGGTCCATCAGGCATATTCGGCGCTTTATAATCCTACAACCACGCAAAATGCCGAGTTTTATACGGCGAATGACGGCATAACCGCCGATGCGATTGCAATAAGGCATGAACAGCTTGTAACAAGCAATATGGCAGGCGCTCTGCATTTTAAGTCTGCAAACGGAACACGTGTTTCAAAAAACGGAATAATAGCTGAAATATATAACGATAGCTCGGCTTCAATAACGGTAAGCCAGATGGACGAGCTTGAAAAGAAAATATCCGATATTGAAGAAATAAGCGGCTATAACGATGTTGCGGCGGCGGATTTAAATCTTGTAAACGATAGGGTTATTTCTGCGCTTGATAATTTTATTTATGAAAATTCAACCGGTAGATTTTCTTCGGCTGAAAGCGATGCTTATGAGCTTCTTTCAGCAGAAAACAGAAAGCAGTTTATAACGGGAGAAACGGTTGATTTTTCGGCGAAGCTTACCGCTTTAAAGTCCGAGCTTGATTCGCTTAAAGCAAAGCTTCCTTCGCCTATAGGCGTTGTGAAAGCAGAAAAATCAGGCTATTTTGTTTCTGCAACCGATGGATATGAGCAACATCTTTCAAACTGTAAAACAGAAGATATTACTCCCGAACTGATTGAAGGTCTTAAACCGGAAAATACAGATGAAAATGTAATAGGAAAAATAGTTTACGATTACGATTGGTACATTGCGGCAAGCGTAAAGCTCGGAGAATCGCTAAAATATAAAATCGGAGACGAATTAACCATTAAAACAACCGTAAGAAACAACGAAACGCTCGATGTTACGGTAGAGGCGATAAATCCGTCAAGCAATTCCGATAAAGCCGTTATTGTGCTTTCGTGCGGCGAGATGAACAGCGATATTGCTATGCTCAGAAGCACAAGCATAACGATAGTAAGCAAGGAATATTCCGGGCTTAAGGTTGATAAGCGTGCAATGAGAGTTGTGAAGGGAAAGCCGGGAGTTTATGTGGTTTCCGGTCTTAGCATAAAATTTGTGCCGGTAAATGTTATTTACAGTACCGATAGCTATATTTTGTGCGAGCAGGTAAACGAAAACGGCAAAAATTCCCTTAAGCTTTATGACGAAGTTGTTGTGAAAGGAAAGAATCTTTATGACGGAAAAATCATCGGATAAAATATTTGATGAAAATTTTAAAGAAATAAAAAAGAATATATCAAAAGCCGCCCAAAGTATAGGAAAAGAGGCGGAGGATATTATACTTCTTGCCGCAACTAAAACAGTAGATGCTTCGGTTATAAATCACGCAATCGAAAGCGGTCTTCAGTTTATCGGCGAAAACAGAGTTCAGGAGTTTTTATCCAAAAAAGATGCACTCAAGCCTTGCCATAGGCATTTTATCGGTCATCTTCAAACCAATAAGGTCAAAGACATCGTGCCGTATGTTGAGCTTATCCATTCGGTAGATTCGGTGCATCTTGCAAAGGAAATTTCATCGGTATCAAAAAAGCTTAACAAAACAACCGATATTCTGCTTGAAGTAAACATAGGCAGAGAAGAAAGCAAATCGGGATTTTTAAAGGAAAATACTTTAGAAGCGGTAAAGGAAATTGCAAAATTTCCGAATATTCACATAAAAGGACTTATGGCAATCCCTCCGATTTGCGATACACCGCAAAAAAATATTAAATATTTTGAAGAAATGCAAAAACTGTTTATTGACATCGGAGCAGAAAAAATAGATAATAGTAATATGGATATTTTATCTATGGGAATGTCTGACGATTATGTTGAGGCAATAAAGTGCGGCGCCAATCTTGTCAGAATAGGGACGGCACTTTTCGGCAAAAGAAATTACGGCATTAATTTAAGTAAATAAAATTTAGGAGAATATAATTATGGGACTTTTTGACAGTATCAGAAACATTATGTCCATTCCGGATGAAGACGATTTTGACGAGGAGGTCCGTGAGGAAAGCGATAACGGATACAGAAAAAACGATGAACCCGTTTCACAAAAGCGTGAAGCTGCCCCCCGTCTTATAAAATCGAAATCAGGCAACGCTTCAAATCAAGGCTCTATGCAGGTTGTGCTTGTGAAGCCCGAAAGATTCGATGATGTTCGCCCGATTGCCGACCATTTAAACGAGGGTAAAACGGTTGTTTTAAACCTTGAGGTTGCAAACCGTGATGAATCGAGAAGAATAGTTGATTTTTTAAGCGGAGTAGCGTATGCAAATCACGGAAATATGAGAAAGGTTGCGGCAAGCACATTTATCATCGTTGCCAATAATGTGAATGTTATGGGTGAGCTTATGCTTGATGAATACGATGAGAGTAAGCTTTACTTTTGATGGAAGAGAAATTGTTAAATGCACGGCTTGATGATATAAAAAAGCGGTGCTTTAACTCTGAGAAACCGCAATTTATCGGTTTTTTATCTGAGTCTGAATCGGCATTGGCAAACAGATATTTAAAAGACTGTATATTGAATGTTTCGTTCTTTGGCGGATACGAGGGTGCGCTTCGCAATTTTTTGTGTATTGCCCCCGATTTTTGCGAAAACATAAAATTTCCGATTACACCGATTACGGCGGTATTCAGAAAGCAGGATAAATTAGCGCACAGAGATTTTCTGGGTGCAATTACGGCGCTTGGAATATTGCGTGAAAAAATCGGAGATATACTCATCGAAGAGGGCAGAGCGGTTATTTTTGCCGATTCAAAAATAGCGGATTTTATTATTTCTCAAATCCGAAAGATTGGAAATGTAGGTGTTAGATTATCCGAAGGTGCATCAGTACCGCTGCCTGAGGCGGGAAAATGTCTTGAGCTTTCGGATACGGTTGCCTCGGCGAGGCTTGATTGCGTGGTTTCGGCTTTGTGCCGCACATCACGCAACGGCGCAGATGAGCTTATAAACAGCTCTTTTGTAAGCGTTAACTCCTTCCTTTGTGAAAAGCCCACACAAACAGTACATACGGGCGATAAAATATCAATCCGCAAAAAAGGCAGGTTTAACATAATTTCGATAGATGACCTATCAAAAAAGGGAAGATTAATCTTAAAATATCAAAAATACATATAGGAGGCATTTATATGATTTCTTCAGCAGATGTAAGAAATATCACATTTTCAAATTCAATGGCAGGATATAAAAAGGACGAGGTAGATATTCTTCTTGATAAGATTGAAGTAGACCTTGAAAAATATGAGAATATCACAAGAAACCAAACCCAAAAAATTTCCAATCTTGAAGCACAAATAGCAGAGCTGAAGGAATCGCAAAACAGCATCCAAAGCGTTCTGCTGAATGCGCAAAAGCTTGCTGACAGCATTGTTGCCGAGGCAAAGGCAAAATCAAATGAAATTATTGCCGATGCGCAAAACAATATTTCGGATATGACCGAGAAAAGTAAGCTTTTGGCTCAGGAATTTGATACAAAAGCAAATGAAAAGAAGGAAAGACTTGAAAAGGATATTTCCGAAATAATAAAAACGGCGGATGAAAAGAAAGCCCGTATTGAAGCCGCAACCGCCGCTTCGGTTAAAAACCAGCAGGAGCTTTTTGATAAGCTTAAGGTTGAAGTGGCTTTGTTTAAAGCCGAAATCACCGAAAAATACAGGCAACATCTTATTCTTATTTCCTCTATTCCGGATGCGGTTGATGTAGACCCGGAAACTGCGGCAAAGCTTGCCGATGAGGATTTTGAAAATGAAAAGTCATCAAATCCGCAGGAGGCATTGCCGGAGGAAAAAGAGGAGATTTCTTCTGACGAGCCAGAAGATATAAGTGAAACAAAGGTATTTTCCGTAAACGAAACAGACGATACCGATACGGACGAATAACGGGAGAACAGTATGATTTCTTATATACTCGCCATAATTACAGGTGCGCTTGTTTTTGGTGCAGACCGATACACAAAGGCAATTTTTGAGCCCAGGCTCGGTGACGGCAAATCAACAGAGTTTATAAAAGGTATTCTTGATATAACTGTCGTTCCGAACGATGGCGGAGCTTGGGGTATGCTTGGAGGATATACCTGGTTGCTTGTTTCAATAACGCTTGTTATTATGCTTGTGTTGGTTGCTCTTTTGATGAAATTCGGTTTAAAAAACAAGCTTATGTTCTGGGCAATTACTCTTGTCCTCGCAGGCGGACTCGGCAATATGATTGACCGTGTTTTCGGCGGCGGAAATGTTATAGATTTTTTGCATTTTGAGTTTTGGCCCACATTCCCTGTATTTAATATTGCGGATTGCGGCATCGTTATCGGTGCAGGGCTTTTGATTCTTTATTTTATCATAGATACCGTAAATGATGCAAAACGCAAGAAGAATGCGGAAAAACCCGAAAATGGAGAAGCTTGAATTAAAATTTGACGGCAGCGAAGGTTGCCGTCTTGATGCTTTTATTTCTTCAGCTGTTTTCTGAACAGCCGATACATC
>JAZLFV010000115.1:0-11750 GCA_045615965.1 Acutalibacteraceae bacterium | reverse complement strand
TGCTAACAGGAATCCGGCAGGGCTCAACATTGATACTTATGATGATGTTAAGCATTATGTAAATCTTTCGGGCGTACGTTCAACCGGTCTTACAAACTCCATCTCCTGCGGCACTTATGTTGCAAATCTTTTGAAAGATATGGGCCTTAAAATGGAATGGAAGGATAACTTTATCGAGAAGCGTAAGGGCATTACAAGAATCAAGGATTTACCGAAGGAAGAACAGCATCAGAAGATTCTTGAAAATCCGCTTTACGGTAATATTGTTTGCCGTTGCGAAACAGTAACCGAAGGCGAAATAGTTGATGCTATCCATTCACCTATTCCGGCAACAACGGTTGATGCTGTAAAACGCAGACTCCGTGCAGGAATGGGCAGATGCCAAGGCGGCTTCTGCGGTCCTAAGGTTATCGAGATAATTGCCCGTGAGTTAGGCATAGAGCCTAAGGATGTTCGCAAGAATAACAGCGAATCTTATATGGTTTGCGGAAAGGTTAAATAAGGTGCAATTATGTTTAAAATGAATTGTGATGTTTGCGTTGTAGGCGGTGGCCCTGCCGGTCTTTCTGCTGCGGTTGCGGCAAAAAAGCAAGGCGCAAAGAATGTTCTTATAGTTGAGCGTGACGAAGCATTGGGCGGTATTTTACAGCAATGTATTCATCCGGGCTTCGGTCTTAAATTATTTAACGAGGAATTAACAGGTCCAGAATATTTCGGCAGATTTGCCTGTGAAGCTAAGGAGCTTGGCGTTAAAACCTTGCTTAACAGTATGGTACTTGAAGTAGGCAAGAACACAGTAACCTGCATTAACGGTGAGTACGGTGCTTGCGAAATAACCGCAAAGGCAATTGTGCTTGCAATGGGTTGCCGTGAAAGAACCCGTGCCAACATAGTTATTCCGGGCACACGCCCTGCCGGTGTTTACACAGCAGGAACGGCACAGCGCCTTATGAACCGCCAGAACGAAATGGTAGGTAAAAAGATTGTTATTTTAGGCTCGGGCGATATCGGTATGATTATGGCTCGCCGTATGACATTAGAGGGCGCAAAGGTTATGGCGGTTGTTGAGCTTATGGATTTCCTTGCTGGACTTACAAGAAACCGTGTTCAATGTCTTGACGATTTCGGAATTCCGCTTATGCTTTCACATACAATCGTTGATATTAAGGGTAACGACCGTGTAAAGAGTGTTGTTATTGCCGAGGTTGACGGGAACAAACAGCCGATTAAGGGAACAGAGCAGGAAATAGAGTGCGATACACTTCTTCTTTCGGTAGGTCTTATCCCCGAAAATGAAATTTCCACCAAAGCAGGTGTAGAGCTTTCTCCGATTACCAAAGGTCCTAAGGTAAATCAGTTTATGCAAACAAATATTCCGTCTGTTTTTGCGTGCGGAAATGTTGTTCATGTAAATGACCTTGTTGATAATGTTTCAACCGAAAGTGCATCAGCCGGAAGAAGCGCTGCATTGTATGCAGAGGGCAAGCTTAATTCCGATAATGCCATCGAGGTTAAAACAGGCGAGAATGTTCGCTATGTTTGCCCGCAGACGGTTGTCCCCGCAGAGGGCAAAGTTGAGATTTATTTCCGTGTTATGAAACCGCAGAAAAATGTAGTGATTTCGGTTTGTGACGGTGATAATGTTCTTTCAAAGAGAAAAGCAATTAAAGTAAATCCCGGTGAAATGGAAAAGCTCGTTATTGATGCTAAAGATGTTAAGTCATTAACCGTTTCTGTTAAGGAGGCTTGAGATTTATGAAAAAAGAAATCATTTGTACCGTTTGCCCAACAGGTTGTACAATAACAGTTGAGGGCGAAGGCAGTAACATAACAAATATCGAGGGCTTTACCTGCCCCCGTGGTAAACAGTATGCCGAGAATGAGTTTATATCTCCCGTAAGAATTTTAACATCAACCGCTAAAATTTCGGGAACAAAGAGTCCTCTTATTGCGGTAAGAAGCAAAACTCCCGTTCCGAAGGCAAAGCTTTTTGACTGTATGGAAGAAATTCGCAAGCTTAATTTAACTGCTCCCGTTAAAAGAGGAGATGTGCTTATTAAGGATGTTTGCGGTACCGGTGTTGATATTGTAGCTTCGGGCGATGCAGAATAATTTAAGTAAATAACATTTAAAACAGCAAAAATCGGGCTGATATTCAGGTCAGCCCGATTTTTTGTTGTTTTTATTTTATTATAATAGGTTGAAGCTGGTTGCCTTTAAGTGCAGACTCTACGGTATCTTTTATAAGCGAAAAATCGCACACAAGGGATTTGTGTTTACTAAACGGTTCATCCTGAGAAAAAGGCACAAAGAACACATTTTTGGTGTTGAGCAACAGACCGATATTTTTGGCACTTGCTCCCAAAGCATCATTTGTTGCCAATCCCAAAACAACCGGTTTTTCATTCCGCAAATGTGCTTTTACAGCCATTGTAACCGATGTATCGGTTATTCCGAGTGCCGTTTTTGCCAGCGTGTTTCCCGTGCAGGGCGCAACAACAATGATATCAAGCAGATTTTTAGGGCCAATAGGCTCTGCTTCCTTTACGGTGTAAATTATTTTTTCTTTGCATATATCCTCTATTTTTTCCTTTAAATCCTTTGCGTTTCCGAATCGGGTGTCTGTATTATATACAATTTCAGACATAATCGGTTTTATCTTTATATTAAGCTTTGCAAGCTCTTTCAATGCTTCAACAGATTGTTTTATTGTGCAAAACGAGCCGCAAAACGCATAGCCTAAAGTGATATTTTCCATATTTATCCCCTTTGTTTGCTCATAAGCTGCATAACGGTTTGACCGATTATTTTTCCTGCCGTTTCGGGCGCAGTTTTTCCGGGGAGACCCGGCAATTTGTATATTTTACACCCTCCTGTATTTTCGTAATTTTTAATACATCCCTTGCTTGAAAGGTCTATTAAGATTTTTTCTTTAAACGGCGATACATCATCAAAAACATCTGCATCAACTGTATTGAAAATAACATTAAATTCGGATATTTTACGGATAATATCGCAGGTGTGTATATGTTTTATGCCCTGCGTATCAAGAAATGCAAAATCGCTGTCTTTTCTTGCACTTACAGTAAGGTCTGCCCCTAATGCCGCAAGCCTTGATGCAAGCACCTTGCCGACCCTGCCGTTTCCTATTATAAGCACCTTTGATTTCCAAAGTGTAAAATCCGTGTTGTTTATACAAAATGCGATTGCTCCTTCGGCGGTTGGTATGGCATTTAAATAAGCATAACTGTCGAGCTTTAAAAGGTCAACACAGTTTCGGAAGCCTTTATTATACCCACAGCTTATAACGAGCCTGTCTTCGGCTTTTTCTTTTATTTCATAGAGAAAAATTTTACAGTCGGTAAGCGGAGAAAAAACCGTTTCACCGTTTCTTGTTGTCGGAACGGGAAGTACGATAACACCGTAATCCTCGATAATCTTTTGTGAAGTATCAAAAATCCCGTATGACGAAACATCGCATCCGTTTGCTTTAAGCTCGTTTATTGCGGCAATGCTTCGCTTATCACCGCCGATAAATAAAACCTTTTCGTTTCTTTCCAAAATAACACCCACCGAAAAAAATTAAAGCGCCCAAATGCAGCTTTACTACATTTTATGGCGCTTAAATTATTTAGTTACGGTTTATTGAATTTTTATATTTTTAGAATACAAGCTTGAAATCATTGAAATTTATACTTTGGCAGTTTTATTATTCTCCGAAAGGAGTGCCCTTTGCAAGGTGCATTTTAAACCTGATAAGGTCACGGATATCGCAAACTCCGTCACAGTTAATATCATATCGTTCATCGGATTTTGAAAAATCCGAAAGCAAATTAGATATCAATGCCGTTAAATCATCAGAGTTTATTATTCCGTCACCTGAGGAATCACCTAAAATATATGTTGCCTTAATATTAATTATGGCAAATCCGTATTCATTTTCAGAATCGTCTGAAGTAAGACGTATCTTTAATGAATCGCCATTTACAGTTACTGTTTTATCGGCAAGCTCATCTCCGGTATATTTACCTACTTGAATATCCGATTTACCGTAAATGTAAATAAAATCAAAATTGCTTTCCGTACATGTGTTTTTTGAAAATGTTACGGATATGCTTGATGCACCCGGTTTTGAAATCGTCCAATACTCATTGGAGTTTTTAGAATAATTGTGCCTTGATTCGGGGCATATAATTTCTTCGGGGTCTACCAATACTTTAAACGAAATACGGCAAGCACCATATTGGATAGTTATTATTTTTACCCCGTATTCCGAAAAATCGTACTTTTTGACTGAAGAATAGTCTTTCACTTCAAAAGTTGAACCATCAGACATATTAACTTCCAAAACTAACCCTTTTGTATCTAATGTTCCTTTTATCGGATATATTCTTTTTGATGGCAGTTGCTTTAAAGTAACATTTGTAACTTTACCTAAAAGCTCATAATTAATATTATTTGAAGTTGCAAAATTGTATGCACTACTGCTTTCATAACATTTTATTACTAAACTGCTGACATTTGGAAATGCCCACATACCTATGTTGGTTGAAAAATTCGGTACCGTTACACTTTCAAGCTTTGTGCACCCATTAAATGCAGAATTTCCTATGACTTTTGCATTAAACGGTATATCTATACTTTTAAGATATTCACAATAAATAAATGCACTTGGACCTATACTATGCAAATTTTCGGGTAAATTTACGCTATTTATTGGACAGGAATCAAAAGCGCCGTAAGAAATATAATCACAGTCGGTTAATGTTACCGATTTCAGACTGTACGGTATATAAAATGTTCTGTAAATATCCTCACGGGTACTTGGTCCAAAATAATGCTGTTTGATTGCCCGTGTTAAATCAAAGCTTTTTTCACCGAAAATATATCCAAACGGGTATTGATAAGAATCGGTATCAGTATGGCGTTTGTCACCGGCGAAAGGCAAAGTTATGTTTTCTAAATGAGAGCATCCGAAAAATACTCCCTTTGCGATGCTTGTTACTCTGTTATCAATAAAAACGCTTTTTATATCTGAAGCATATATGCTCCAAGGCGCAGAAGTAATATCTCCGCTTCCGATTATTCTAAGCTCACCTGTGTCATTATTCAGTTCCCAGGTAAGATTCTCACCGCAAAATCCAAACACCGATTCGGCATTTACAGATATCGGAATAATATTTGCAACAGAAATAATTAAGGCAATTGAAAAAATAACAGCAAGAAATCTATGTTTAGACATAAATATTTATGTGCCTTTCTTTTTAATATTTTGCTTTACTGTTTACCAAGCTCCATATTTCGCTTGTATGCGGATTTTACGGCGCTTATTCCTATCTTTTCAAGATTTGCGCTTTCGAGTGCCTTTACACCCTCTATTGTACTTCCGCCCGGCGAGCAAACATTTTTCTTTAAGATTTCGGGGTCAATGCCTGATTTTAACATCATTTCGGCAGAGCCGAGCATTGTTTGTGCGGCATATTTTATTGCTTTTCCGCTTTCAATTCCGCATTCTGCCGCTCCTTTTGCGAGAGCAGAAGCAAACATATACATAAATGCAGGACCGCAACCTGAAAGCGAACAACCGGCATCCATTAAATCTTCGCTTATTTCGTCTGCCATTCCGGCAAAACGCATATCGTTTTTAAAGTCTTCAATAAGAGAATTATCTTCAATACCGTTTGTGCAATAAAGAATAAGACCTTTTTCGACAGAAACGGGGGTGTTTGGCATTATTCTTATTATGGGGAGATTGATGCCGATATTTTCCTTTACGGTTTCGGTTTTTATTCCTGCCGCCATTGTAATAATAACGGTGTTTTTGTTTTTTAATCCGCCTTTGATTTCTGAAATCATATCTGCCATAACCTGCGGCTTTACACCGAAGAATATGCGCTCGCAGTTTTTTACGACATCGGTATTATTGCCAAATGCAACACCTAATTTTTCGGCAAGAGCTTTTGCTTTTTCCGTATCTTTATCCGAAAGCATAATATCCTTTGTGGCTTTTGAAAGGGCAAGAGCCAAAGCACCGCCCATATTTCCGCAACCTATAAATCCGTATTTCATAACATACCTACCTTATATTTCCGTTACCTGTTATTACATATTTGTATGTGTTAAGCTCGTTAAGACCCATAGGACCACGGGCGTGAAGCTTTTGGGTAGAAATTCCCATTTCACAACCGAGTCCGAACTCTCCGCCGTCTGTAAAACGGGTGGAGGCATTAACATAAACCGCTGCGCTGTCTATATTTGCGGTAAAATAATCGGCATCGGCTTTGTTATTTGTAATAATCGCTTCGCTGTGACCTGTTGAATGAGAATTTATATGCTTTACCGCTTCCTTTACATCATTAACGCATTTAACCGCAAGAATGAAATCAAGAAATTCGGTATCGAAATCGTTTTCATTTGCAGGTGTACCCTCGATTATTTTTGCGGATTCGCTGCAAAGGCGAAGCTCGGCAGGAGTTTTGTTTTCGGCTTTTCTTTTTTCAACAAGCCTTTCCTTTAAAAGCGGTAAAAATTCCTTTGCGATTTTACGGTTTACCAGCAAAACTTCTTCTGCATTGCATACACTCGGTCGGCTGAGCTTTGCATTTTCAATTATGTTAAGTGCCATATCGGTATCGGCAGAGTCACTTACATAAATATGGCATATACCCGTACCTGTTTGTATGCATGGAACGGTTGCATTCTTTAAAACAGCATTTATAAGACCTGCGCCGCCTCTTGGGATAAGCAGGTCAATATATCCGTTTGCCGTCATAAGGGCTGTGGCACTATCCCTGCTTGTATCCTTTACAAGATTTATAATATTTTCGTTTACACCGCAGCGCTTTATACCGATTTTAAGTGCATCGACAATGGCGTTTGCAGAATTAAAAGCTTCTTTTCCGCCCCTTAAAATGCAGGCATTACCGCTTTTTATACAAAGTGCCGCCGCATCGGAGGTAACATTCGGTCTGCTTTCGTAAATAATTGCAACAACGCCGAACGGAACGGAAATTTTCTTTATATTAAGTCCGTCTTTTCGGGTAAATTCCTCTATTATTCTGCCTGTAGGTTCTCTAAGTGCGGCAACATCCTTAATTCCGCAGGACATAGCCTTGATACGTTCGGCATTGAGTTTTAATCGGTCAATCATAACATCGCTTATTTTACCCTTTGCCGCAGCAACATCAAGCTCATTTGCGGCGAGTATTTTTTCGGCGTTTTCGGTAAGCGAATCCGCCATGCTTATTAAAAGACGGTTTTTTTCTTCGGTGTTAAGGGTTGCAATATCGCTTTTGGCGGCTTTTGCCTTTTCGAAAATATCAGTCATTATTATTTACCGTAAACAGAGTTCCTGCTTCCTTTCCATCGGCAATATCATAGAGTATATCGGGATTTTCTCCGTTGGCGATTATCATATCACAGCCGGAAGCAAGGCAGATTTTTGCGGCATTAAGCTTTGTTACCATTCCGCCTGTTCCGAGGGAAGAGCCTTTTCCGCCTGCAAGCAGATATATATTATCGTCAACCGAATTCACACGGCTTATAAGCTTTGCATTTTTATCGGTTCTCGGGTTGGCAGTATAAAGACCGTTTATATCCGATAAAATAACAAGCAAGTCGGCATTTACGCTTACCGCAACGATAGCGCCCAAGGTATCGTTATCGCCGATTACGATTTCATCGGTTGAAACGGTATCGTTTTCGTTTATTACGGGGATAGCGCCCATTTCCAAAAGACGGTTTACCGTATTTTTGAAGTTGTTATGGCGTTCATCGGTTTTGATATCATCATCAGTTATAAGAAGCTGGGCGACTGTGTGGTTATATTCGCTGAAAAGCTTATCATAGGTATACATAAGCCCGCATTGACCTACTGCCGCCGCCGCCTGCTTTGTCGGGATATCGTCCGGGCGCACAGGAAGCCCTAACTTTCCAATACCCATTCCTATTGCGCCGGAGCTTACGAAAACAATTTCATTTCCGGCATTTTTTATATCGCTTATAACCTTGCAAAGCTCTTCAACACGGCGGATATTCAAATGCCCTGTTTTATGGGTTAGCGTGCTTGTTCCTACTTTTATTACAATTCGCATATGTTTTCTCCCTAAAAATTCTTTGTTTAATATATCACAGATATTTTTTATTTTCAAGCATTCAAGACCCGAATAAGCCGAAATTATAACCGCTTGCACGAACAGTATCTATAATTTCGCCAAGCATAGCCACATTCGTGTTTGATGTTGCGTGCAAAAGATATATAGTGCCGTTTTGAGTATTATTTGCAATAAGCTGTCTTGTTGTATCGGCTGACGGTTGCTTTGCAGGGTCCCAATCAGCATAAGCACAGTTCCAGAAAACCGAGCAATATCCCATTTCCTTTACAAGCTGTAAGGCACGGTCACTTGCAACGCCCTCTGGGAATCGGAAGAGATGCATACTGTAGCCAAAGTTTGCCTGAACATAATCGTGCAGGTTTTTGATTTCGTCATAACATTGCCTTGTGGAAATTTCGGTGAAATTTTTATGGTTCATACTGTGGTTTCCAACTGTATGACCCTCTGCTATCATACGCCTTACAAGGTCAGGTCTGCTTTTTGCATAGCTTCCCGTTATAAAGAATACCGCTTTTACACCTTTGGCTTTAAGTATATCGAGGATTTTAGATGTGTTTTCGTTGTATTCATAGCCTTCGTCAAAGGTCAGGTAAACGGTATTTTTGCTGCGGTCACCCGTTGCATAGGCGTTAAACTGTGAATAATAGCTTTGGCGGTTTTCGCTGCCTTTCCAACCATATCCTGCACGTACATTTGCATAGCTTAAAATCCTTGCATCCATTTCGGCTGTAAACGGGGGGATACCGCCTGCATTATTAATTATCGGAGGGTCGTAGGTATAATTTGCAGGAGGAGCAGAAGGCTTCGGCGTGGCGGGTTTTTTGGGCTTTTTTGCCTCTGCTTCTTTTTTAAGTTTTTCGGCTTCTGCTTTTTTGTTTTCGTAATCGGTATAAAATGCCGAAACATCCGCATTTTGAGTGTAAAGTGAGCCATCTTCGGTTTTATAGCAAATACTTAAATTGTTTATATCGGTAAAGCGAACATAAACAAACGGATTTTCTGCGTTGTAAAGCTCTTTTTCAAAGCTTTCAAGCTTGTATGAAAATGCTGTATCCGAAATATTTTTTAATACAACAGTATTTCCCTCGGCAAAACAAATGTAGCCGTTTAAGCAATCACACGGGTAAGATACATACGGCGAAACGGCAGAGCTTACAGAGTCATAAAAACAGCAAACGGTATTGGATTTGCCGACATCTTCTATTAAAAGTGTGTTTTCACGGTATAAAAATACTTTTGCGTTTTTACCCGATAATGTAAGCGGATTTTCGGTTTCTTTTCCGTCTTTAATAAACGAAACAACCGCTTTACCCTCCGATTCGGTTTGTTTAAAATATTTTTCATTTTCGGCTAAAGCATCGTTTAATATTCTGCTTATATTTTTATATGTACCCTTCCGGGCTTTATAATATGCTTGGGTTTTACCGTTTTCAAGGATTACATTTTCGCTTTCAAAAATCGAAAGCGTAAGGCTTTTATATGTACCGCCTTTTGCATCAAAGGTTGAAAACTCAATATCTATGGGCTTTTCGCCCTCTTTATCGGACTTGTTGCAGGAAACGGCTTTTTCGGGCTTTAAAGCACCCAAAAGCGAAAAAACGGAATCATTGTTTAAGTTTATTAAATTTACCTGTTTTTCGTCAATTTGGCAGTAAGCCTTTGAGTATTTTTCGCCAAATTCAAATTCGGATGTAACAGCAGAAAGATAAGTTGGCTTTTGTTCGGATTTTTTTGAAGAACAACCGCAAATAATCAATAATGCAATTATGCAGGATAAAATACGGTAAATATTTTTCATAGATGACTCCCCTTGGCAGATAACGGATAACTGCTTAAAAACTTAATATATAATATAACATATTTCGACAAAATACTCAACTTTTTTGAAAATAAATATTTTCTGCATACATCTTGACAAAAAATAAGAGGAGCATTATAATAAAACACGTGTTATAAAACGTATGTTTTGCAAAGGGAGTGATGATTTGCCTCCGAAACCCAAATTTTCAAAAGAAGAGATAATAAATGCCGCATACGAGTTAGTTGAAAGCGGCGGAGCTTCGGCACTTTCAGCCCGAGAGCTCGGAAAAAAGCTTAATTCAACTTCAACACCGATTTTTACATTTTTTCGCAGTATGGATGAGCTTAAAAACGAGGTGCTAAAAAAAGTTCAAAGGGAGTTTTCCGAATATATTTCGGGTGCAATAGATTATACGCCTTCTTTTAAGGAATACGGGATGCGGTTTATTCGCATTTCGTCAGAAAAACGAAATTTATATGATTTGATTTGTCAAAACGGAAATATAAGCACAAAAGCGAAAAGCTCAAATGAATTTGGGAAAATGGTATCGGTCATAGTAAACGAAGTGGTGGATATGTTCGGAATATCAAGGGAAAATGCCGAAAAGCTTTTTGATAGAATGACGGTTTACGCAAACGGTATCATACACGGTAAAAAAACCGTTTCGGAGGATGAAATAAGTATTCAAATTAGTGAAATTTGCCGTTCGCTTGTGATATCTTATTACATAAGTGAAAATAAATTTGATAAAGAAAAAGTATCAAGGCTTATGAGCGCCGAGATGCTTAAACCTATACCGAAGCATTCAAACCGGAATCAGATTTCGGAACAATAATTTTCCGCTGTGCTTCGTTATAAGAAAAAAGGAGAAAACAGTATGTTAAAAATCGAAAACTTAACAAAGATTTACGGTGAAAAAAAGGCGGTCGATAATCTATCCTTACATATCGAAAAGGGCGAGATATACGGATTTATCGGTCATAACGGCGCCGGAAAAACAACAACCTTAAAAAGTGCTGTCGGAATTCTGAAATTCGATGATGGCGAAATTTATATAGACGGCATTTCTGTAAAGGAAAACCCTATTGAATGTAAGAAAAAAATGGCATATATCCCCGATAATCCCGATTTATACGATTTTATGACGGGTAATGCCTACCTTAATTTTGTTGCCGATATTTTCGGTGTTCCTCAGGCAAAGCGAAAAGAAAGAATAGAAAAATATGCAGGCATTTTTGAGCTTACCGATGATTTATCGCAGTCTATTTCCTCTTATTCTCACGGAATGAAGCAGAAGCTTGCCGTAATTTCAGCGTGGATTCACGAGCCTAAGCTAATCATTATGGATGAGCCGTTTGTAGGTCTTGACCCGAAAGCCGCACATAGTCTAAAGGAAATGATGCACGAGGTTTGCGCAGACGGCGGTGCGATATTCTTTTCAACTCACGTTTTGGAGGTTGCCGAAAAGCTTTGCGATAAGATTGCCATTATTAAGGACGGCAAGCTTATCAAATCGGGCATTATGGATGAGGTTAAGGGTGACGAAAGCCTTGAATCCGTATTTCTTGAATTGGAGGACTGATTTATGCTTAAAGCGTTATTTAAAAAGCAGTTTGCCGAGATATTCAAGGGATATTTTGTAAAACAAAAAACGGGAGAAGCACGCTCAAGGGCGGGAATAGCAGGATATTTTCTGCTTTTTGCCTTTATTATGATTTGTCTGTGCTTTATGTTTTTCGGCTTGGCATCAGCCATCGGAAATGTGTTTTGTAAGGTTGGGCTTTCCTGGATTTATTTTTCCGTGATGGGAACTCTTACAATACTTATGGGAACAT